>JAZKSZ010000008.1:0-20066 GCA_036625795.1 Haloarculaceae archaeon | reverse complement strand
TGCTGGTCACGCAGTCCTCGTCGGGATAGCGCCACGCCCAGTCTGCGGTGCGGTTCGCGCAGTACTGGAATTTGGTGTTGGTGGCGTGCAGGTCACCCTTGCGGTCGTCGGGCACGTCGAGGCGGACGCGAACCGTTCGAGTTACCTCCCACGCCATCTGTATTACAGTAGTGTCTACTCTTTATTATTGACCTCCTCCCACCCCTGAAGGGGGTGGGATTCCCGAGCGTTGGGATATTAGGGTTTGCAGACTCCCTGTTCTCTCGGTGTGAACCGTCCGCTCTCGCGGTCGAACAGGAAGACTCCCGGCTGGGCCAAACAGCCGTTACTCATATCCCCCGTCGGGGGACTCTGAGTTATCTTTCGGCGGATGTTCACCGCACCGTTCACGTCTGCGTTCATCGTCGTCTCGCACGACTCACAGACGTACAACCCACGCTCCACGCGATTACTCTCTCGAATCTGCCCGCAACACGAACACGTCTTCGAGGTGTTCTCCTCGTCCACTCGGTCAACAAGGATACCGTGTTCCTCGGCCTTGTATTCGAGCAGACAGGTGAATCGGTCGAACTCCCACCCGTGCAACTTCTTGTTCCCCGACTGACCCCAGTTCCGTGACTCACCGCTCTCATCCTCACGGATGTCGCTGAGATCGCCAACCGCGATCTTCGCCACACCTTCCTCAACACACCGTTCGACAATGTGTTTCGAGAGTGTGTGGAGGAAGTGGTCTTTGCGCCGGGAGAGTTTCTGTCGAGCCTTCCGCGCACGTTTCGACGGCCCGTCCCCGCCTTCGGTCTGGTACTCCTCGCGGGTGAAGTAGTGTTTGTCTTCTTTCAGCGTGTTCCCCGGATACAACTCCGAAGGGCCGTCCTCGTAGTCGATGGCGAGGTAGTTACTGATGCCGAGGTCGATACCCGCCGTGTTGTCGCCCAGTGTGTCTTCGACTGGGATTTCTTTCTTGCAGACAAGGTGGAGTTCCCAACAGTCGCCGTTCCAGACGGCACGCACCTGCTGGATGTTCTCCACCTGCACGTCAGGGCGGGTTTCGTACTCGGCGAGGATGAAGTCCGACCGACTCTCTTTCAGGTTGAACCCTTTTGAGAGGCGGAGTTGGCCGTGTTTGTCGTCGTGCTTGATGGCTCGTTTCTTCCACGTGACGGTGGAGCGCGGGTGGTCGTCGCCACGTTTCCGGTAGCCCGGTGGGTTGTTGCCGTCGTCGGAGTTGTACCAGCCGGTGAACGCTTCAGCAAGTTCTTCGAGAACTCGCTGACTTGACTGAGAATGCAGGTCACTATATCGTTCGTGGTCTTTCAACTCTGATTTCAACTCGGCTTCGTCGGGTATCTCACCGTCTTCGTCCCACCGTTGTTGGATGTAGTAGCGTCCGACGTTCCACAGTTTGGATGCAGAGAACCCGCATTGGTCAAGGTCATCACGAACCTGACTGTGGTTCGTGATGCGTGCGACGTAGGTACGGGTTGTCTCCAGCATCTGACTGTGTTCATAACCAGTTATGAGTAAATCCATATTAAAGTTCGTGTCCTCTGTGGAATATCCAGCCGAGCGTTCGAGCGTGGATAGGTTCCCAGTTGTCGGCTTCATCCCACGGCTAAAGCCGTGGGTTTTCGCCTCGTGATTTCTATAAATTTGAGTAGCGTGGGAGAGTCGGCAATGCTGGCATCGGTGGGTTGTGTAATGTGGCTTACGCGCTTCCTCCCACCGCTAACGGGGCGGGCTTCCGCGCTGCTACCGCGGTGACGGCAGGCCGGAGCGCCGGTCGAGGGGGAGGGGCGGGCGTAGCGTCAGCCGGAGACGATACCGCGGGCGGCGTCAGTCGGCAACGTGGCCGTCCGGGTCGATGGCGGGGTCCGCGTCGGTACCGACGCCGCCGGTGCGGCCGGAGGGGCGGGACCACGCCGCGGTCCGCGCCAGGAAGACGACGGCGGCCACCAGCCCCGTGGCTGCGAGGCCGGCACCGACGACGACAGGGTCGGCCAGGAGGCCGAGCCCCACGGCCAGTACGGCCAGGTAGCCGAGGAGGCCGGCAGGCGTCGAGCGGCGGTCGTCCGGGCGAGTCGACAGTCGCGTCGGGGAGTGTCTCTGGCTCATCGTATCTGTACGGAGGCCCCCCATCACCATAAGTATAATCTGAAGAACATTTCTGTAGACGGAGTTACTGAAATTCTCTTCACCCGGAGAGGCTCACACTGGCGTCGGGAGCCGGCGGCAGTCGGCGAGCGGTCAGTAGCCGTCGGCGGTCGGACTGTAGTCCCGCACCGACACGTCTTCGAGGACGAGCGCGTCGGACTCGACGGCTCCCTTCGGGGGCCGGTAGCTGCCGGCGGCGAGCGTGGCGTCGACGAGCGCCTGTGTCTCGGCGCGGACCGCCATCACGTCGGCGACGGCGTCGACGGGGTGGCTGGCACAGTAGACCCCTTCGATCTCCCAGGAGTGGTCCTCGTAACAGGACAGCGCGACCGTCACCGGGTCGCCGGCCCCGAGTTCTCCCCCGCAGGTCCGGCACCCGACTGTCGCGGCGCCAAAGTCCTGCTTGACAGCGAGGCTCTCGACGACCAGCCCGGCGAAGGTCTCGGGGAGTGTCCCCTCCGATAGCGGCGGCATGGGTGGTCACTACGCGCCGCGCGGTAATGACAGTCCCGGCCTCACCCGTGGTACGCACAGTGAAACCCCGCGACCCGCCGGTAGAAGGCGGGGACAACCGTCGTCCGGAGGTCGGCACCGGGCTCCTCTGCGAACTCCTCGGCGGTCCGGGCCCGCGCGTCGTCGACAGCGGTCAGGACGCCGTCGGGCACGTCGGTCCCGCCGGTCGACTCGAGGTACGCCCAGATGAACGCAGTCTCCAGCCGGTCGAAGAACGATTCGGTCGGGGCAAACTCCCGCGGGTCGCCGTCCGCGAGCCGGTAGTACGTCCGGCTGACGAGTCTACTGCCGTCGTCGATACCGTGGGTGGCGAACGACGCCGTCGTCGTGCACTCGTCGTCCGTGCCAGTGTGGTCGGGTCGGTCCGTGCTCATGTGTGAATCGTACGGGAGGTTACTACAAGTAACCACCACGGGCGTGTGTCACCCGTACACACAGAGCGAACCGGTATGCGCGACGGGGCGACCCGGGGGTGGCTGGGTCACTCGAACAGCCCGGAGACGTCGTCCTCGCGGTCGCGGCGACGTCCGACGTGCTCGGAGAGGCGCTGGAAGACGACCCCGCGGTTGTCGGGGTCGCGGACGAAGTCGAACACCAGCGGCAGGAAGGGGCTGCCGGTCGCCTCGCCGTCGGCGTCGGCGCGGGCGTACGCGATGGCGTCCTCGACGGTCGCCTCGTCGTACCCCTCCTCCTCGGCGAGGAGTTCGGCGGCGACGCAGGTCGCGTCCAGCCCCAGGTCCCCGGGGACGAGTCGCTGACCGTCGTGGCGGAGCGAAAGCGGGTCACGCTCCGCGAGGAGGGCGGGGTCGGCCTCGAGAGCGGCGAGGAAGTCCCGAACCTCGCCGACGTTGACGTCGCGGTAGTCCGCGGGGAGGTCGGCGAGGTAGTCCTGGGCGCTCTCCGCGAGCCCGGTCGCCCCGGAGTCGTTGCCCTCCGTCGCGTGGTAGACGGCGGCGGTGAACTGGATCAGGCCGTGGAGAAAGCGCTCGTCGTCGGTCCCCGACTCCAGGTCGAGCCAGTGGTCCTCCCAGGCGTCGTGGGCGGCGTGGTACCCCCCGGCGTTGTAGATGGCGACGCCGGCCCGGAGGTGCGCGTCCATACCCGGCCTCGGGGCGGCGCGGGCAAAAGTCCCACTCCGGGTCGACCGCCTTCGCTCCTGCCCTCGGACCCGGAGCCAGGAGGGCCAAAGAGCCGTTTGGGTGAGCGTCACCGTTATTCGCGGCGCGGCACAAACGTGGCTAACACGCCGCCCTGAACATGGCAGAGGATACCGAGTTCGAGACGGGGACGTCCCGGGAGTACGTCCGCGTGCTGCTGGTCGCCTGCTGTCTGCTCGCGGTGGTCGTCGCCGGAGCGGTCGTGCCGGCGCTGTCGACCGGCGACGGTGAGAGCGTCGCCGGGAGCCCCATCGAGTCGACGCTGCCCGACGGCGCGGTCGCCGGCGGTGGCGCGGAGGTCCCGAGTGGCGGGTCCGACGGGGACGGTTCGGGTGACGGCGGGGGCAGCCTCGGGGCGCTCAGCCCCGGTTCCTTCGCCGGCGTCGGCGGCCCCGTCGACGAGAACGCGTTCCGCTCGCAGGACGCGACGACCCACTTCACCGTCCGCAGCACCGAGCCGGCCTACTGGCGGACCGGCGCCTACGGCGAGTACGCCGGCTCGGGCTGGGGTCGCGAGGGCGAGGTCTCCCCCTACGAGGGGCCGATCCCGGGGAGCAGCGCGAACGGGAGCCTGACGACCTACGAGGTGACGCTGAACCGGTCGGCGACCGCGCTGCCGACGGTCTGGCGGCCCCGGACCGTCGAGGGCATCGACGACCTCGGTGTGACCGGCCAGCGGGCGGTCCTGCCGGCGGAGCCGCTCTCCCCGGGGGCGACCTTCACCGGCACCAGCGACCGCCCGCCCCGCGACCCGGCGGTGCTGCGGTCGACCGGGCGGGACTACCCCGAGGCTATCGAGGAACGGTACACCGCCCTGCCCGACAGCGTCCCCGACCGCGTCGGGGAGTTCACGGGCGACCTCACCGCCGACGCCGACGACCCCTACGAGACCGCACGGACGGTCGAGGCGTGGCTGGAGGAGAACAAGGAGTACTCGCTGAACGTCTCCCGCCGGAGCGAGAACATCGCCGACACCTTCATCTTCGAGATGGACCGGGGCTACTGCGAGTACTACGCCACCTCGATGGTCGTGATGCTGCGCTCGCAGGGGGTCCCGGCCCGCTACGTGGTGGGGTACTCGACGGGCCAGCAGGTCGCCGAGAACACCTACCAGGTGCGCAACCTCAACGCCCACGCCTGGGTCGAGGTCTACTTCGAGGACGTCGGCTGGGTGAAATTCGACCCCACACCCGGCGGCGCCCGGCTGGACAGCGAGCAATCCGCGGTCCGCAACCAGGAGCCGACCGCCCGGTACAGCCCGACCGAGCGGGGCAGTCCCGGCGAGCGGTTCACGCCCGGGAGTGACGCCGTCGATAGCGACCCCGTCGACACTACGGGGCCGAGCGACCGAACCGAGAGCGGGGTGCTGGTCGCGCTGAACCGAACGCCGGTTCCCGGAGCGACCGTCGAGATGACTCTGACCGAGAACGCGACGCCGGTCGCCGGGGCGCGGGTATCGCTCAACGGCGAGGCGGTCGGAGTCACCGGCGACGACGGCACCCTCGTGACGACCGTCCCCTACGTCGACCGGCTAACGGTCGAGGTCGAAACCCCGGAGCGAAATCTCGTCTACATCGACCAGACTGCGAACGCGACGAACGCGACCGACGACAGGACGACCGACAGCAGGGCTGCCGTCCCGTTGGGGGCTGGCCCGCCGGCTCCGTCCGGTCAACCGCTGGTCAACATCGGACCGGGGCCGAACGCGGTCACCTACCCGGTCGAGACGAACGCCACGGTCCGGGTCACCGGCCAGCCCCGAGCCGGCGGGACCGTCACCGTCGTCGCGACCGTCGACGGCGTCCCCGTCCGGGACGCGGTGGTCCGCGTCGGCGGCGAGGCTGTCACGCGGACCGGCGTCAACCGGACCGAAGCGGACGGCGACGTGAGCCTGGTCGGCGGCGAGACCGTCGCGCGGACCGACGCCGACGGCCGCGCGGAGGTGACCCTGCCCGAGGAGCCCGGCAACGTCACCGTCGCGGTCGAGCGGGGACCGGTCAGCGGCGCGACGACCGTCCAGGTCCCGGCGCTGTCCGTCGAGGTCGAGCCGACCGCGCCGCTTTCGCTCCCGCTGACCGAGGCGACGGTCACGGCCCGGCTCGGTGACCGCCCGCTTGCCGGCACGCCGGTCGTGGTCGACGGTGAGCAGGTCGCCACCACGGACTCCAACGGGACCGCGACGGTGACGCTCCCGCTCTCGGGGAGCACCACGGTGACCGTCAGCGACGGGTCGGTGACTGCTCGGGAGACTGTCGACGGGCTGCTTCTCAATCTCCTGCTCGTCCTGGTCGGGGTGGCGGCCGCGGTCGGCGGGCTCGTCGTGGGAGCCAGGCGGCTCGGCTACGGGGCGCGTGGTCTGCTGGCGCTGGCCCGGCGACTGCCCGGCCTGGCGGTCAGGTACGCCCAGCTCGCGCTGGTGATGCTGGCGACCGACGGTGGCGACCTGCTCCGCGCCGGGCTCGCCGGTCTCCGGGGTGCGCTGGGGGCGCTGGCCGACCTCTTCCGAGGACGGACCGGCGTCGCGGACCTCAAGGCGCGGCTGCGGGCGTGGTCCCGCGAACGGCGGCCGGGGCGAGCACCCCGCGGTGACGCGGTCGCCGGAGGCGACGCGGAGGGGGGACGGGTGACCGTCCGGGCGGCCTGGCGACGGCTGGTCGAGGGGCTCAGTGTCCGCCGCCCGGAAACGAAGACGCCCGGCGAACTGGCCGCCCACGGGGTCGAGCGCGACGGGCTCCCGGCCGACGCCGTTCACACGCTCCGTGACACCTATCGGGAGGTAGAGTACGGTGCCCGGGCCGCCGACGACCGGCTCCAGCGGGTTCAGTCCGCGCTCGCGGCGATCGAGCGGGCAGGCGGCCCGGACGCCGACGCGGCGGCGGATACCGGACCGCGCGGTGTGGCCGGCGACGACGCTGCCGGAGCCGACGCGGTCGGCGACGGGACGGCTGCGGACGGCGGGAGGGCAGCGGCCGAGCCGAGGGCCGACGGCACGCATACGAGGGACGGAAACGAGGGCGCCGCCGACACGGCCACGGACCCGGGCCGGGAGGGTGAATGATGCGGCCCCGGAGCCTGCTCGGGTTGCTCGGCGCGGCGCTGGCGGGCGCTGGGGCGGTCGCGGTCTTCCTGCCGGGGTCCCTGCTGTCGGTCGGGCCGGTTCGGCGGGCCGTCGAGGCGGTCGGCGGCGTCGAGCCGACCGCTGCGGTGCTGCTTGCGAGCGGCGTGACGGGACTGTACCTCGCCGTCGTGGCCCGGTCGGGCGGGGAGACGGTGGCTACCGGAGACCCGGCCGACCGCCGGTTCGCGACTGCGGCGGAGGCGCCGCCGGAGGCCGTGACCGCCGACCGTCGCCGGCTGGCGGGGGCGGACCTCGATGCGGCCGTCGACCGGGCGAGCGCGTCCGGCGGGCCCGCGCTCCGGGAGGTCCGCGGGACGCTCGCCCGGACCGCGACTGACATCTACGCCGAGTACGCGGGGGTCGACCGCGACCGGGCACGTGAGGCCGTGCGCGCAGGCACCTGGACCCGCGACCCCGTCGCCGCCGCGTTCCTGGCCGGCGAGGGTGGACCGGACTCCGGACTCGCCGCCCGGGCCCGGCTGTGGCTGGTTCCCGAGCGCGAGCGGGCCCGCCGGGTCGAGCGAACTGTCCGGGCAATCGAACACCTGGGGGGGCGGGAATGAGCCGGGTCCGCGTCCGCCGGTGGACGGTCGGCCTGGTGGCAACGCTGACACTGCTGAGTGTCGGCCTGCTCTACGCCTCGTCGACGCTGCTCGCCGGGGCGGCGGTCCCGCTCGGCTACGTCCTCTATGGGTCGCTGTCGGGCGTCCCCGAGGGGGCAAGCGTGCGCGCGACCCGGACGTTCGACCGGGTGGATCCCGCACCGGGCGAGGCCGTCGGCGTCGAGTTGACCGTCACGAACACCGGCGACCGGGCGCTGCCGGACGTCCGGGTCATCGACGGCGTGCCCGAGGAACTCGCGGTCGTGTCGGAGTCCCCGCGGGTCTGTACCGCGCTGCCGCCGGGCGGGTCGACGACCCTCACCTACGAGGTGGTCGCCAAGCGCGGCGCGTACGACTTCGCGGACCCGGCCGTGCGGCTGCGCTCGACGGCGGGCAGCGAGCGGGCCACCGCCGAGGTGACCGCCGAGGGCGACCGCCGGCTCGTGGGGACCAACGCGGTCCGCGACCCGCCGGTCGACGAGGCCGTCCTCCCGCGGGCGGGGACGCTCCCGACCGACTCCGGGGGCAGCGGGCTGGAGTTCCACGCCACCCGTGCGTACCGCCCTGGCGACCCGATGACCCGCGTCGACTGGCGTCACTATGCCAAGACCGGCGAGTTCGTCACCGTCCAGTACCGCGAGGAGCAGGCCGCGCGGACGGTGCTGGTCGTCGACGCCCGGCCGGTCGGCCGGGTGACCGGCGCCCCCGGCTACCCGACCGGAGCCGAACTCGCAGCCTACGCCGGCCAGCGCCTCTACGACGCCCTCGAAACCGCCGGGACCGTTCCCAGCGTGACCGCCGTTGGTCTCGAGGCCGAGGGGCTCGACGGGCTGGTCGGCCCCGACGGGCTCCCCTGGGTCGACGGCGACGGCCGCAACCGGACGGCCCACGCCGAGCGGCTGTTCCGGGCCGCCGGGCAAGTCGGCGAGCGCGAGGCCGCCGGGGAGGATCCGACGGCAGTCGTCGCGGACGGGGCCGGTGGAGCAGGCGGGACGGCCGAGCAACGGGGAGCGACCGGCGAGGCCGGCGCTGCCGACGCCGGGGGCGAATCCCTGGACCCGGACGAGGAGCGCACGAGCCGGCTGCTGGCCCGGCTCCCCCCGAACGCCCAGGTCGTCGTCTGCACGCCACTGGTCGACGACTGGCCGGTCGACTTCGCCCGGGCGCTCGCTGTCCGGGGGTACCCGCAGGTCGTCCTCAGCCCGGACGTCACCGGCGGCCGGACCGTCGGCCAGCGCGTCGGCAGGCTCCGCCGCGACCTGCGCCTGCGGACGCTCGAGCGGACCGGCGCGACGGTCGCCGGCTGGCACCTCGGACAGCCCATCGACTACGCGCTCCGGCACTCCCTTCCCCACCTCCTCCGATGAGCACGACACCCGACCCGAACCACGACGCCGGCCGCCACGAGGAGCGGACCCTCCCGACGCGGACCAGCGTGGCCATCGTGCTCGTCGGGACGGGCGGGCTCGTCGCGGTGCTGCTCAGCCGCGTCGGACCGGCACTCGTTCCTGCCCTCGTGGGTATCGCCGGTGCGCTGGCGCTCGCGGGTGGCTTCTGGGCTGTCTCGAGCGAGCGATTCCGGACGGTCGGACAGGTCGCTGGCGGGCTGCTCGCCTTCCCAGTGGGCGTCGGCTTCGTCGTCGGGAGCGTCGGGACGACCCTCGTGCTCGTGGAGGTGTACTTCCCGGTGCCGGAGGCGGGGCTGATCGGCGTCAACGCCCTGCTGCTGGTCAGCCGGCTCGGAGTCGTCGCCGGCTGCGTGCTCGCGGTGCTCGGCGCCGTGCTCGGCGTCCGGAGCGTCGTCGACCCGGCGACACTGTCGCGGTACTACTGGACGGTCGTCAGGACCGGGATGGTCCCTCTCGCCGTCACGGCTCTCGCGGCAGGCGGAGCAGTCCTCTCGGAACTCGCGCCCGGGGGGGCCGGGCTCACGCCCGGCGGAGCGGTCGCCGCGCTGCTCGGGTGGCTGGCCGCGCCCGCGCCGGGGCTACACGTCGCCAGCTTCTTTTTGGTCCTCTCGACGGCGGCGATGGCGGTCCGGGCCGCCGTCGGTGCCCTGCCGGTCGCCGAACTGCTGGCCGACAGCGGCGCCGGCGACCCGGGGGGGCGTCAGGTCGGGACGGTCAGGCGGTGGCTGCTGTACGCCGGGGTCGCCACCCTCGGGCTGGCGGTCGCCGGCCTGGTCGTCGACGTCCGGTTCCGCACGCCCGCCCGGCTGGCGGCCGCCGTCGGCCCGGGCGTCGCCGACCTGCTCGCCGGGCTGACCGGCGCGGCCGTCCTGCGGGCGCCGCTGGTCGCGGTCGGGCTGGCCGCAGCCGTCGCGGTGACGGTCACGTGGACGCTCCGGCGGGTCGCCAGGGCGTCGCTGACGGGCGCCACCCGGCGGGTCGGGCCCGTCCTCATCGGGGGGCTGCTTACCGTGGGCACGCTGGCCGTCGCGGGGCCGACCTTCGACTGGCTGGTCGCCGAGGTCGCCGGACGACTCCCCTCCCTGTTCGCCGCCGAGTTCCGCAGCATTGCTGGATCGGTGGGGACGTTCTACGGCCCCGGGACGGTCGTGCTCGGGGTGATGACCGCCTGCCTCGTCGTCGCCGCCCTGCTCGTGCTGGCCGCCCGACTGTTGCTGTGGCTCGGGTATCTCTCGCGCCGCCGGGCGGGCTTCGCGACGGCCAGCGCCGGGCTCTTTCTCGCGACCGTCTTCGCGGGCACGCTCGAGACGCCGGCCCTGCTGGTCTTCGGCGGGCTGGTGGTGAGCCTGCTGGTCTGGGACGCCGGAGCGTACGGCACGACGCTCGGCGAGGAAGTCGGCCGACGGGCCCGCACCCGCACCGGCGAACTCGTCCACGCGGGCGGCACCGTCGCCGTCGGCGTCGTCGGGGTCGGCGCGGCGCTCGTGTTGCGAGCGGCGCTCGCCGGCCGGACAGTCGACCCCTCGCCGGTCGCGGTCGCCGGCCTCGTGGCCGCCCTCGCCGGCGCCGTGCTGCTCGTCGCCGCGCTCCGGTGACTACCGGCCCCGGTTCGAGCCATCCCCGCCGGAAGGCTCGCGACCCTGTGGCTCCCCGCGGCCCGGCTGGCCGCCACGGGCGCCAGGCTGGCCCTGGCCGGGCTGGTCGCCGTCACCGCGCTGTCCACCGCCCGCGTGCTGTCGCGGTTCGCCGCGCCCGCCGGGCGTGTCCGCCGAGTGTTGCTCGGAGCCGTCGGCAGCTCGGCCGTCAGACCCGGGCACGGGGACGGTCTGGAGTACCTCCGCGATGACGGTGTCCCGGTCGGCCCCGCGGACGCTCGCGTCGGCGGTCAGGACGAGCCGGTGGGTGAAAACCGGCTTCACGACGCGCTTGATGTCGTCGGGGACCACGTAGTCCCGGCCGTCGATGACCGCCCGGGCGCGGGCGGCCTCGAACAGCCGCTGGATCCCCCGCGGGGAGACCCCGACCTCGACGCGGTCGTCCGCGCGGGTCGCCCGGCCGAGCTCGACCACGTAGTCCCGGAGCCGGCCGTCCACCGCGACCGACTCCGGGACCCGCTGGAGCGCGGGGACGTCCCCGTTCTCGAGGACCGGCTCGGCGGTCGGGGCCTGGGTGGTCCGGTCGGCCCGGCGGTCGATCAGCTCGCGCTCGCCGGTGAAGTCGGGGTAGCCCATCGCCGTCTTCACGATAAAGCGGTCCCGCTGGGCCTCCGGCAGCCCGAAAGTCCCCTCCTGTTCGACGGGATTCTGGGTCGCGATGACGAAGAAGGGGTCGGGCAGGTCGTGGGTCTCGCCGTCGACGGTCACCTGCCCCTCCCCCATCGCCTCCAGCAGGGCTGCCTGCGTCTTGGGCGGGGCGCGGTTGATCTCGTCGGCCAGCACGACGTTGGCGAACACGGGGCCAGGGGAGAACTCGAACTCGCCGGTAGCCTCGCTGTAGACCGTCGAGCCCGTGATGTCCGCGGGCAGGAGGTCGGGGGTGAACTGGATCCGGCGGAAGGAGAGGTCGAGCGTCCGGGCGAAGGAGCGGGCGGTCAGGGTCTTGCCGGTGCCGGGGACGTCCTCCAGCAGCACGTGCCCGCGGGCCAGGATGCCCGTCAGCACGGTCTCGAGGAAGGCGGTGTCCGCGACGACGGTCCCGCCGACGGCGTCGAGCACCCGACGGCAGGCCGCTCCGGCGTCCTCGTGGTTCATACCCGTACCCCGGGCTCGGCGGTGAAAAGTCCTGTCCGCGGCGACGGTCCGAGGCGCCGATGTCGGCCGCTGAGCAGCTGAAACTCCTTCGAACGGCCGATCCGTGTGTACAATCGTCGTTTGAGTCTACGCCGCCTATTAGCCGGTGTGAGACAACGGGGCATGCATGGGACTGTCGAAACAACTCGTGGTCGTCGGGCTCGCCGCCAGCCTCGTGCTGGCGGGCGCCGGCGTCGCACTCGTCAACCCGTCGCCGCCCCGGGCGGCACCCGACACCGGGGAGCCGACGGCCAGCGCGGGCAACGGGACGGCGACCGGAGTCAGCTACTTCGGCGGCGAGACGGAGTTCAGGGAGTACGTCCAGGCCAGCCAGCGCCTCGGGTCCGGCGGGGTGCCCGTGGCGCGAGCCGGCGGCGCAGCCGGCGGTGGCGACGGTGGCGGTGGGGACGCTGCGGCCGTCGAGCAGCAGACGACAGCCCGGACTGCCACGGCGGCCGATACCGGGGGCGCCGATGGGGCCACCGACACCCGGGTCGGGACAACCAACGTCCAGGTCGCCGGTATCGACGAGCCGGACCTGGTCAAGACCGACGGCGAGCACTTCTTCTACGCGCCCCGGCAGCGCTACCGGGCAGTGCGGACGACGCCGGTCGCCGGCGACGGCGTCGCCAGACCCGAGCCCCGCGAGCGGCCCAACACGACAGTCATCGACATCGACGACCCCGCGGCCCCGGAGGTCGCCGCGGAGATAAACGCGAGCGGGCAACTCCTCCAGACCGGCGATAGCCTGGTCGTTCTCGGCCCCGACGAACTCGTCGGCTACGACGTGGGCGACGCGAGCGCCCCCGAGCGGGTCTGGTCGCACCCGCTGAACGGCTCGCTGGTCACCGCGCGGCTGGTCGACGGCCGGCTGTACGTGGTGACGGCGAGCGGGGTCGACCCCGCGGACCCCTGTCCCGTCGAGCCGCTCGGCGGCGCCGCCTCGGTGGCGTGTACCGACGTTGCCCACCCCGAAACGCAGGTCCGGGTCGACGCCACCTACACCGCGGTCGCGATGGACCCCGCGACGGGCGCTGTCTCCGACGCGACGGGCATGGTGGGCACCCGGGCGAACACCGTCGTCTACGCCGACGGTGACGACCTCTATCTGACCTACACCGAGCGGACCGGCCGGGCGGAGGTGCTGACCGACTACCTGCTCGCCTCCGACGTCCTCCCCGCCGGGGTGAAAGCCGAGATCGCGATGATCCGCGACGCCGAACCCCGCGACGAGCAGTGGCGCGCGGTCGCCGAGCGGGTCAGGGAGTGGGCCGAACGCTCCGACCGCGACAAGCGGGAGGTCTACCGCGAACTCACGGACGGGCTGCGCGAGTATCTGAGCGAACACAAGCGCAACCTCACCCGGACCGGCGTCGTGCGGGTCGGCCTCGGCGAACAACTCGAGGTCGCCGCCCACGGGAGCGTCCCCGGCGAGCCGCTGAACCAGTTCTCGCTGTCCAGCCACAACGACACCCTCCGGGTCGCCACCACCGTCCCCGGCTACGGCAGCGGCGAGAGCGAGAACGACCTCTACACGCTCGAGCGGGAGACGCTCGACCGGCTGGGGTCGGTGACCGGCATGGGCGAGGGCCAGCGCGTCTACGCCGTCCGGTACGTCAACGAGACCGCCTACGTCGTCACCTTCCGCCAGGTCGACCCGCTGCACGTCGTCGACCTCTCGGAGCCGGCCGACCCGGTCGAGCGCGGCACGCTGAAGCTGCCGGGCTTCTCGACGTACCTCCACCCCATCGACGACGACCACGTGCTGGGGGTCGGCGAGGAGGACGGCCGCGTCAAGGCGGTCCTGTTCGACGTCTCCGACCCGACCGACCCGGTCGTCGACGACAGCCTCCGGCTGAACGCCGGCTGGTCGGCCGTCGCCGACAGCCACCACGCCTTCACCATCGACCGCAGACACGGGGTGTTCGTCCTCCCGGCCGGCCAGCAGGCGCTTGCCGTCGACTACACGAACAGCAGCCTCGACGTCGAGCGCCGGGTCGAGACCGCCGAACCCGTGACCCGAGCCCGCTACGTCGGCGACCACCTCTACGTCTTCGCCGGGCAGACCGTGACCGTCCTCGACGAGCGCGGCTGGGACGTCGTGGAGAAGCTGCCGGTCTGAGCGGCGAAACCGTCAGGGGCAATTACCCGGGCCGCCGAGTTCGACCGTGGCTGGGGAACGCCGGGACCGCGCCCTGCTCGCCGGTGTCGTCTTCACCGTCCTGTTCGCGCAGGTGGCGCTGTACCCCGACATCCCGGCGCTAGTGAGCGCGCTGGGCGGGACGCCGGCCTCCTGGGGCGGAAACGTCGACGCCGTCCTCAGCGCCGGCAAGTGGTTCCTGACCGCCGAGTTCCTCGGCTTCGTCCTCTTCGCCGGGCTCTGGGGAGCCGCCAGCGACGCCGCCGGCCGGCGCCGGCGGTTCGTCGTCGCCGGCGCGGTGCTTGGCGCCACGGGCTACCTCGCGGTTGCCCTGGTCCCCGCACTCGGGTTGCCGTACGCGACGGTGCTCGGGTTCCGATTCCTGCAGGGTGCGGCGACCATCGGCGCGTTCTCGCTTTCGGTCACGACCCTGATGGACCTGCCCGGCGGCCACGGCCGCAACATGGGCGCCGCGGGCATCGCCATCGGCGCCGGCACCGCACTCGGCGCGCCAGTCGGCGGCCAGCTCTACGCGCTGGGCCCGTTCGTCCCCCTCTACGCTGCCAGCGCACTCCTGCTCGTCGCCGCCGGCGTGGCCGCACTGGTCGAGGACCGCGTCCCGGAGAGCGGCCGGGGCGGGCTCCGCGCCACCGTCGGCATCCTCCGGGAGCGTCCACAGCTAACCGTCCCCTTCGCCTTCGGCTTCGTCGACCGCCTGACAGCGGGTTTTTTTGCCCTCGTGGGCACCGTCTACTTCCGTACCGAACTCGGGCTCGACGCCGCGGGAACGGGCCTGCTGCTCGGGGCCTTCTTCGCTCCCTTCGCGTTACTGCAGTACCCCTTCGGCCGGCTCTCGGACCGGGTCGGTCGAGTCGTGCCGGTCGCGGTCGGCTCGCTGTTCTACGGCGTCGCCATCGTCTGTGTCTTTCTCGCACCCTCTGTCCCGCTGACCGCAGCGGTGATGGTGCTCGTGGGTGTGCTCGGGGCGCTGGTGGCGCCGGCGACGATGGCGCTGGTGACCGACCTGGCCGGCGACGCCCGCGGGACGGCGATGGGCGGGTTCAACGTCTTCGGGAGCCTGGGCTTTCTCGCTGGGGTGGTCGGCGGGGCCACCGTCGCTGCAAGTCAGGGCTTCGGTGCCGCCTTCGTGGTCGTGGGGCTCTCGGAGGCCGCCATCGCCGTCCTCGCGCTGCCGGCACTGCTCCGGCTCTCGCCCGGCCAAACGCCGGCAGAACGGGACCACGAGCGGGCCTGACTGCGCCGGGGAGCCACGACAGTCGCCGGCTCACAGTAACCGCCGGACCGCTCCCTCGAACTCGGCGGGGACGCGCTCGCACAACGCGGCGACGTCGGTCTCCCCGCCGGCGTTGACAAGGTAGGCCCGGCCGGGTTCGTCGCCGTAGACTCCCTGGAAGTCGTAGACGAAGCCGTAGACGGCGGTGTCGTCGGGCACCTCCGGGCTCTCCTGCAGGAAGGCGACCTGTCGGTCGACGTTGTACTCGACGAGCTGGTCGACGAGCCCCACCTCCGCGTCGGGGTCGACCCGGTCGTCCGCCAGCCCTGCCTCGATGACCGGAGAGAGGGATTCGACCCGCTTGGCCACGCCCGGTGGGGTCCCCTCCGCAGGGCCGCCCGCCCGGACGGCCTCCAGGGTCGCCGTGACCGCACCGCAGCCGGTGTGTCCGACGACAGCGGCCGTCCGCGTCTCCGTGTAGGCGATCGGATACAGCACCGAACCGTCGACGACGCGCTCGCCCTCGTGGTGGTCCCAGGCCTGGTTGCCGATGGTGCTGGGCCCGAACAGCCAGCCCGGCTCCGTCACGTCCCACATCCCCTCCTGGGAGACCCGGGAGTCCGAACAGCAGACCGAGACGACGGCCGGCGTCTGACCCTCCTGGACCTCCGCGAAGTACCGCTCCGGGAGCGAGTCGACGTGGCGGGCGTTGCGCTCCAGCAACTGCCGTAGTGTGTCCATACCCGGGGCCAGGTTTCCCCCACACTTTGGCGTATCTGTCTCCATCCGCGCGACGCCGGGGACGCGACCACGACCCCGGGGACGTCACCGACCGCCACGGCATCAAAACACCCATGCCGTCCCGCCGACAGGGTACGCCACACGAGGGAGCTGCTGTGACAACAAAGCAAGAGTACAGGGACGATTATCCCGAAAAGACGCTGTACCTCCCGGGTCCGACCGAGGTCCGTGAAGACGTCATCGACGCGATGGCCGAACCGATGTTCGGCCACCGGATGGACCGGATGACCGACCTCTACACGACCATCGTGGAGGACACCAAGGAGTTTCTGGACACCGACCAGGACGTCATCGTGCTCACGGCCTCGGGCACCGAGTTCTGGGAGGCGACCACGCTCAATCTCGTTGACGAGCGAATGCTCGTCCCCACGAGCGGCGCGTTCAGCGAGCGCCAGGCCAACGTCGCCGAGCGCCTCGGGAAGACCGTCGACCGGGTCGAGTACGAGTGGGGGGAGGCCGTCAAGCCCGGGGACATCCGGGACGCTCTCGAGGCGAGCGACGAGGGCTACGACGCCGTCGGCATGGTCATGAACGAGACTTCTACCGGAGTCCGCAATCCGGTCGAGGAGGTGGGCGACCTGCTCGGCGACTATCCGGACACCTACTTCGTGGTCGACGCCATCTCCTGTCTCGGCGGTGACTACGTCGACGTCGAGGGCCACAACATCGACTGCATCTTCACGTCCACCCAGAAGGCCTTCGCCATGCCGCCCGGACTCGCGGTGTGTACGGTCAGCGACGCCGCCTACGAGCGCGAACTCGAGACGGACTCGGCGTCCTGGTACGGCGGCTTCCAGCGGTGTCTGGACTACTACGACCGGAAGGGCCAGACCCACTCGACGCCCGCCATCCCGCTGATGCTCGCGTACCGAAAGCAGATGAAACACATGCTCGATGAGGGCCACCGGGAGCGCGACCGGCGCCACCGGGAGATGGCCGAGTACGCCCGCGAGTGGGCCCGCGAGCACTTCGACCTCTACCCCGAGGACGGCTACGAGTCCCAGACCGTGACCTGCGTCGAGAACACCCGCGGCATCGACGTGGCCGGGACCGTCGAGGCCGTCAGCGAGGAATACGACATGGTCTTCTCCAGTGGCTACGGCGACATCGGCGAGGCGAGCTTCCGGATCGGCCACATGGGCGAACACACCGTCGAGAGCATCCGGGAGCTCACCGACGCCATCGAGGACGTCGCGGGGCTGTAGCGGACGCGCACGGATGGACGACCGGTACGACCTCCGCGAGCGCGTGGCCACGCCCGAGGAATTCCAGCGCCTCCGTGCGGCCGCGGACATGGCCGCCCGCTCCCGGGAGGCTGTCGAGCGCGGCCTCCCGAACTCCGTCTACGGCGTCGTGGTCGTCGACGAGCGAACGGGCGAGACGGTCGGCATGGGCCGGGTCGTCGGTGACGACGGCGCGGTCTACCACGTCTCGGACATGGCTGTCGACCCCGACCACCAGCGCCAGGGGCTCGGAACCGCCGTCATCGAGGCCCTGCTCTCCTACATCGAGGAGACGGCACCGCCGGATGCCTACGTGAACCTGATGGCCGACGTCGACGGGTTCTACGAGCGCTTCGGCTTCGAGGAGACGCGGCCGGCCTCGAAGGGGATGTACTACCGGACCGGCGAGCGGTAGGAGGGCGCTCCCGTCGAGCGATAGGGGGTCACCCCCGGAGGCCGCCCCCGGTGACTATAGGCGTGGGCGCCGACCCGCCGGCCATGGCCGAGACGATCCAGGCCGAGCGACACCCGACAGACGACCGCATCGAGGTGGTCCGGCTGGACGCGCCGGAGCGCAGCAACGTCATCGACCTGCAGCTGCTGCACGAACTGACGGAGGCGGTGGTCGCCGCCGACCGCGACGACGGGGTTCGGGGCATCGTGCTCGGGGCGACCGGCGACGCCTTCTGTGCCGGCGCCTCGCTCCAGGAACTGTCCGACCTCGAGTTCGAGGAGGGGGCGCGCTGGCTGACTGCCTACTTCGACGCGCTGGACATCCTCCGGGACACCGGCAAGCCGGTGGTCGCGGGCGTCGAGGGGACCTGCGTCGCGGGCGGGAACGAACTCGCCTCGGCGTGTGACCTCATCGTGGCCGCCGAGAGCGCCGAGTTCGGCCAGCCGGAGGTGGGCGTGGGCTCGACGGCCGCCGGCGGGGGCGTCCAGCTGCTCCCGCTGATGGTCGGCGAGAAGCGCGCCCGCGACCTTCTGCTGACCGGGCGGTTGCTGACCGCCGAGGAGGCGAAGGCCATCGGCTTGATAAACCGCGTCGTCGAGGACGGCAGCGCGGAGGCCCGAGCGGTAGAACTGGTCGAGACCATCATCGACGACAAGAGCCCGCAGGCCTACCGGACGATCAAGGCGGTCATGAAGCAGTGGACGAATCTCGGGCTGACGGGCCAGGAGATGGCCCGCGACCTCACCGCCCGGGTCTGGGCCTCCGAGGAGTTCCGCGAGCGCGCCGACACCTTCCTCGCACGCGAGGAGTTCGAGCCCCGGCCGTTCCAGGGCACACGCCCGCGGGACCCGCAGGCGGAGGACCGGTCCGAGGACTGAGCACCTGCCCCACCGCCGCGGCGGTTCCGCTGTGCGCCGGAGACCGCCGGCTTCTATACCGTGCCGCCCTGCGATGGCGTATGGGACGCGGCGAGCAGCGGCCGGCGGACAACCCCTACGTCGAGGCCCCGGATACGGACTTCGCGCCGGTCGACGAGCTGACCGAGCAGGAGGCCCGCGAGCAGGCCGAACAGCTCCGGGCGGCGGTCCGGTACCACGACCACCGCTACTACGTCGAGGCCGACCCGGTCATCGGCGACCGGACCTACGACGCACTCTTCGCCCGCCTGCGGGAACTGGAGGAGGCGTTCGACCTCGACCGCGAGGGCAGCCCCACACGGCGGGTCGGCGGCGAGCCGGTCGACGAGCTCGACACGGTGGAGCACGTCGCGCCGATGCTGTCGGTCGACCAGAGCGGCGAGGCAGCGGACGTCCGGGCCTTCGACGAGCGGGTCCGGGAGGCGGTGGGCGAGGTCGACTACTTCTGTGAGCCCAAGTTCGACGGCCTCTCGGTCGAGGTGGTCTACGAGGGCGGCGCCTACGAGCGGGCGGCCACCCGCGGGGACGGCGAGGTCGGCGACGACGTGACCGAGCAGGTCCGGACGGTCCCCTCGGTGCCCGAGCGGCTGCGCGGGGACTACCCCGACCGGCTCGCCGTTCGCGGGGAAGTGTACATGCCCCGCGAGGCCTTCCAGGACCACAATCGCGAGCGCGTCGAGCGCGGCGAGGAACCCTTCGCCAACCCGCGCAACGCCGCCGCCGGGACGCTCCGGCAACTGGACCCGACGGTCGTGGCCGACCGCCCGCTCGCGGTCTTTTTCTTTTCGGTGCTGGACTCGACGGTCGACTTCTCGACCAGCGCCGGGGTCTACGAGCGCCTGCCGGCGTGGGGGCTGCGCACGACCGACCGCGCGGAGCTCGTCGACGACATCGAGGCCGCCATCGACTACCGCGACAGGCTGCTGGCCGCCCGGGACGACCTCGAGTACGAGGTCGACGGGGTCGTCATCAAGGTCAACGACCGCGACGCCTGCGAGCAGTTGGGGACGACCGCGCGGGCCCCGCGGTGGGCCTTCGCCTACAAGTTCCCCGCCCGGAGCGGCGAGACCACAGTGAGAGACATCGTCGTCCAGGTGGGCCGGACGGGCCGGCTCACGCCCGTCGCCCTCCTGGACCCGGTGGCGGTCGGCGGCGTCGAAGTCTCGCGGGCCAGCCTCCACAACCCCGAGGAGATACGCCGGCTGGGCGTCGCCGTCGGCGACGAGGTCCGGGTCGAGCGGGCCGGGGACGTCATCCCCGACGTGGTCGAAGTGCTCGACGGCGGTGACGGCCACTTCGAATTTCCGGACAGCTGCCCGGCCTGTGACTCCCCGGTCGAGCGCGAGGGACCGCTTGCGTTCTGTACGGGCGGGCTGGCCTGTCCCGCCCAGCTCGAGCGGGCCGTCGAGTACTACGCCAGCCGGGAGGCGCTGGACATCGAGGGGCTGGGCGAGAAGGCCGTCGAACAGCTCGTCGACGCCGGGATCGTCGAGTCGCTGCCGGACCTGTACGAGCTGACCGTCGAGGACCTACGGGAGCTGGAGGGGTGGGGCGAGAC
>JAZKSZ010000208.1:0-3591 GCA_036625795.1 Haloarculaceae archaeon | reverse complement strand
GAACTCCCGGTAGAGCCGCTTGGCGATGTCGTTCTGTGCGTATCGGCCGGGCTCGACCTCGATGGCCGTCTCCGCTTGCTCGCGGACGGGCTCGGGCGGCCCGCCGATGACGCGGGTCTCGGGCTCGCAGGTGATCCCCACCGCCACCCCCACCGGAACGTCCCGGAAGTAGGTGCGGTCCCCCCGGATCGCGAACCCGCCCTTCTCGAGGTACTCGCCGCTCTCGGGGGTCTTGCTCACCTGGTCCGGGCCGACCATGTAGGCGTCGCCGGCGAAGCGGCCGTCCTTCCAGACCGAGGAGTAGGACACGGCGAAGCGGGCCGCCTGCTCCGTCGAGCGGTCGGGCACCTCGATGTCCGGGTCCGCTGGCTCGCTGGGCCCGGTCGTCTTCAGCACCGTCGCCGGCCCGCCGTGGGCCTGGGCGTGGAAGAAGAGGTCGCCCGCGTCGAGGTACTTCTTGACCAGCGCCTCGTTGTCGTCGGCGTCCCGGCCCCCGATCACGAGGAAGTCGTCGCTGGTGTGGAACCACCGGAACTGCTCGTACCACTGCTCGGAACTCCTGACCGGTATCGACGACCGCGAGAGCCAGTCGACGTCCGCCGACTCGTCCTCCTCGTCGGCGCTCTCGCCGTCACCATCGTCGGCCTCGCCCGCTTCCCACTGCTCGCGCCGTTCCCGCAGCCGCTCCAGTTCCGCCCGCGTCTCCGCGACAGCCTCCTCGGCGCCCTCCTTCTTCCCCTCGATTTCCTTGGCCTCCCGGTAGAGCCGGTCGGCGTTCTTCTCGACGCCGTCCTGGACCCGCAGCGTCGCCTCGTGGTCGCCGACCGCGACGGTGACGGTCCCCTCGCTGCCGTCGACTCGCTTGACAGCCTCGGCGGCAGGGATGCCCTGTGCTTTCCCCTCCTCGAAGCGGGCCTCGATCTCCTCCCAGGGGACGTCCTCGGCGCGGGCCTCTCGTACTGTGGTGAGCACCTCGTCGACGAGGTCGTAGTTGGCGTACAGTGCCTCCGCCCGCTCGCGGTGGGCCCGGGCCTCCTCTTCGAAGTTCTCGATGGCCCCCTCCTGCTGGTCGATGATCCGCTGTTGTTTCTCGATCTCGGCCTCGAAGTCCGGGCGGTCCCGGCCGGCCTCGCCGTCGCCGCCCGGCTCGTCTTCGGTCGCCAGCGCGTGGAAGTACTCGTCGAGTCCCTCGGTGAAGCGGTCGAACGGCTCGACCTCCCACCCCTCGTCTTCGTACTCGGCCAGCGGCACCGGCGTCACGTCGGCGACCCGGTCGTCCTCGCGGTAGAGTCGCGGGTCCAGGTCCCCCGCGTGCAGCCGCTCGGCCAGGTCGCCGACGGTACTGTACAGCGTCCGGTAGACGTCGTCGTCGGCCTCCTCGATGGAGAGGGTCTTCTCGACGCCGGCACGGGTACAGAGCTCCTCGGCCCAGGTGCCGCCGAAGTTCAGCTGTGTGGCGATGGTCTGGACGACGTCGGTGTCGGACTGCTCGAAGCGGGCGCGAAACCCCTCGAAGTCCACCGAGAGGGGGTTGAAGCGGGCGTCGGGGTACTCGTACTGCGCGCCAGGAGCGACGGTCCGGGACTTCAGGCGGACCGTATCGAGGCAGTCGACGACCTCGCCAGTGCCGTCCAGCACGGCGATGTTGCCGTCCCCGAACAGTTCGGCGACGATGGTCGTGGAGTCGTCCTCGCGCTCGAAGTGCAGCCGGAGGATGCGGTCGAACTCGAACTGCTCGACGGCCGCCAGTTCGGCGCCGGCCAGCCGGTTGCGCAGCATCATCGCGAAGTTCGGCGGGCGCTCGGGCGCCGGCGGGACGCGGTCGGGGCTGGCCACCCGGGCGTGTTTGGTCCCGCCGGTGTCGACCAGCAGCTCCACCCGCCCGCGCTCGTAGTGGCGCAGCTTCAGCCGCAACAGGCCGTCCTCGTAGAGGTAGGCCTTGCCGAAGCCGGCCCCCTCGTAGGCCCCCAGCTCGCCGACCAGCGCGGCGATGTCGACGCTCGTCAGCTCCCGCTTTCGGTCCATACCTCCCGTTCCGCCGGCGGCGGCAAAGGGGTGTCGTTGGCGCGACCGGGCGGGCCAGCCCCGACGGACGGGGAAAGCGCACGGCCCGGCGCCGACCACGTGTGGGTCATAAAGAGTTTTGCGCGTCCACCCGGGACGTAAGGACATGACAGCTACGGTCGGCGAGTACGACGTCGCCGTCGTCGGGGCGGGGACTGCGGGGTGTTACGCGGCGGCGACGCTCGCCCGCGCCGGGTACGACGCCGTCATCGCCGAGCGAAAATCCGAGCAGGAGGCCGGCCACATCGCCTGCGGGGACGCCCTCAAGGGGGCGAGTACCTTCCCCGACGCGATCCCCAAATCCCGGATCGAGCCGGCCTTCACCAACACCGGCGTCGACCACGGCCGCTTCGAGATCCCCCAGCTGGAGACGGAGGTCGACATCCCCGTCCCCGGCGAACTCGCAGTCATCGACCGCCTGGAGTACGGCCGCCGGCTCATCGGCGGGGCGGAGGACGCCGGCGCCGACCTCCACTACAATACGGTCGTCCAGGACGTCCTCCAAGAGAACGGTCGTGTCGAGGGGCTGCGAGCGGTCCAGGCCGGCGACCCCGTCGAGTACGACGTCGAACTCGTGGTCGACGCCGCGGGCGCGCTCTCGATCCTCCAGGACAAGGCCGACTTCTCGGGGGCCACCTTCGACACCAACGTCACCTACTCGCAGTTCTGCTCGGCCTACCGGGAGATCGTCCACGTCGACGAGCCCGTCGAGTGGTCCGACGCCCTCGTGTTCAAGCCCACCGAGCGGGCCGCGGGCTACCTCTGGTACTTCCCGCGGACCGAGACGGAGATCAACGCCGGGCTGGGGTTCCAGATGACCGAGGAGCCGATGCAACTGGTCGACGACCTCAAACGCGACCTCCGGACGCGCCCGGAGTTCGAGGGCGCGGAGGTCGAGGACAAACTCGGCGCCGCACTCCCCACGCGCCGCCCCTACGACTCGGCGGTCGCACCCGGCTTCGTCGCCGTTGGAGACGCGGCCGGCCACGTCAATCCCACCACTGGCGGCGGGATCGCCGGCGCGGCCTACGCGGGCACCTACGCCGGCGAGCAGGCGGTCGAGGCGCTCAGCGACGGGACGGTCGACGAGGACGCCCTCTGGGAGTACAACAGCCGCGTGATGGACCACTTCGGCGCCCGCTACGCCGCGCTCGACGTCTACAACATCTTCACCACCGCCTACGACGTCGACGACCTGATGGGGCTGCTGGCGGCCCTGCCAGTCCGCAAGCTCTCGGAGGCGCTGTACTCCGGGTCGACGGACCTCGGCTGGTGGCTGAAGGCCAAGACTGCCGTGAAATCCTTCGGCCACTGGGGAACCATCTACGACCTCTACCAGACCAAGTCCGTCGCCGACCGCCTGCTGGAGCACTACGAGGACTACCCCGACTCCCCCGACGGGTTCGCCTCCTGGCAGGCCGACCGCGACGCGCTGATGGAGGAGGTCTACGAGATCACCGGCGCCGAGGCGAAGTACTGAACGCCGACTCGACTGCTGAGTGCCGGCCCGAATCCTGAGTGCCGGCC
>JAZKSZ010000207.1:0-3639 GCA_036625795.1 Haloarculaceae archaeon | reverse complement strand
GACCCGATGGTCGAGCCGGCCGACGACAACATCCCGGTCATCGACCTCAAGGAGGGCCAGCGCCTGGAGGTCGAGGCCGACGCAGTGCTCGACGCGGGCCGGGAGCACGCCAAACACCAGGGTGGCGTGGCAGTCGCGTACCGGCACCTCCAGCGTGTCGAGGTCGTCGGCGACCGCGAGGAGTTCGCCGAGGAGGAACCCCAGATCCTCCGCGGTGTCATCGAGGAGGCCGAGGCCGAGCACGCGGCGGGCGACGCCGAGAACGGCGACCTGGTCCCCGCCGAGGACTTCGACAACGACCTCACCCAGCGATACCCCGGCAAGGACCTCGAGGTCCACGACGTCGACAACGCCTTCGTGTTCAGCGTCGAGACCGACGGCTCGTTCAGTGCCGACGAACTCGTCGTCCGGGCCGTCGAAACCCTCGACGACCGGGCGACCGAACTCAAGGAGGCAGTCCAGCTGTGACGGCCCGCGCCCCACGACCCGGAGCCGGCCGCGTCGCGACCCCGCTGGAGAGCGGCGGGAACGCGGCGGCCGGCGTCCGTTCCGAAAGCGGTTTGTGGGGCCCGGCAGTACCGGAGATCGCGTGCAGGGATAGCCAAGTCTGGCCAACGGCGCAGCGTTCAGGGCGCTGTCCCGTAGGGGTCCGCAGGTTCAAATCCTGCTCCCTGCATCGTCCGGCTCGACCGAACGGAAGAGCCGCGAACCGAGACCGAGCGGACCCACACCGGGACCGCGGCGGCCGAGCGCGAGCGAGGCCGTCCGCCCGGTCCGGGTCCTGCTCGCTGCACTTTTCAGGAGGTAGGTCATGAGCAAGACAAACCCGAGACTCAGCAGTCTCATCGCCGACTTGAAGTCGGCCGCCCGAAACGGCGGTGGCGACGTCTGGAGCGACGTCGCCGACCGCCTGGAGAAACCGCGGCGCACCCACGCCGAAGTCAACCTGGGCCGCATCGAGCGGTACGCACAGGAGGACGAGACGGTCGTGGTGCCGGGGAAGGTCCTCGGCAGCGGGGTCCTCCGCAAGGAGGTCACCGTCGCCGCTGTGGACTTCTCGGGGACGGCCGAGACGAAGATCCAGCAGGTCGGTGAGACCAAACGACTCGAACAGGCACTCGAAGACAACCCCGACGGCACGGACGTGCGGGTGATCCGATGAGCGTCGCGGAGTTCGACGCCGACCTCGTGGTCGACGCCCGGGACTGTATCCTCGGTCGCGTGGCCTCGCAGGTCGCCGAACGCGCGCTCGACGGCGAGCGGGTCGCCGTCGTCAACGCCGAGCGGGCCGTGGTCACCGGCAGCGAGGACCAGCTGGTCGAGAAGTACCAGAAGCGCCGCGAGGTGGGCTCGGACCGCGGGCCTGCATACCCCCGTCGACCCGACCGCATCTTCAAGCGGTCGGTTCGGGGGATGGTTCCGCACAAGCGGCCCCGCGGCCGCGAGGCCATCGAGAACGTCCGCGTCTACGTGGGCAATCCCTACGAGGACGACGACGCCGTCGACGCGGCGGTTCTCGAGGGGACGTCGCTGGACCGGCTCTCGAACATCAAGTTCGTCCAGCTGGGCGACATCAGTGAAGCACTCGGAGCGAACGTGACATGGTAACGAACACATCAGGCAAGAAGAAGACGGCGATCGCACGCGCCACCGTCCGCGAGGGCGAGGGCAAGGTGCGGGTCAACGCACAGCCGGTCGAACTGGTCGAGCCGGAGTCGGCCCAGCTCAAGATGCTGGAGCCGTTCCGGATCGCCGGCGAGGAGCTGCGGGACGGCGTCGACATCGAGGTGTCAGTCGAGGGCGGCGGCGTGATGGGGCAGGCCGACGCGGCCCGGACGGCCATCGCCCGTGGCCTCGTCCAGCACACCAACGACGCCGAGTTGCGGGACGCGTACATGGACTTCGACCGGTCGCTGCTGGTCAACGACGTGCGCCAGTCCGAACAGAAGAAGTGGGGCGGTCCCGGCGCCCGGGCCCGCTACCAGAAGTCCTACCGCTAACCATGATGGTACCAGTCCGGTGTTTCACGTGTGGCACCGTCGTTGGCGAGCACTGGGAGGAGTTCAAGGCCCGCACCCGCGAGGCCGAGGAGCCGGAGGACCCCGAGAAGGTACTCGACGAACTCGGCGTGGAGCGCCACTGCTGTCGCCGGATGCTCGTCTCGCACAAGGACCTCGTGGACATCGTGGCACCCTACCAGTGATGGCTCGGACAGACAACCGCTACGAGAAGGCACGCATCATCGGGGCGCGAGCCCTGCAGGTCGCCTACGGGGCGCCCGTGCTGGTCGACACCGACCAGACCCAGCCGATCCTCATCGCGGCCGAGGAGTACGACGCCGACGTCCTCCCATTCACTGTCCGGCGGGGTGGCGAGCGGTGACGCTGGTGACCGACGTGCGCCTGCGGCGCGTGCTCGACTCCCGGGGGAACCCGACGGTCGAGGCAGACGTCGAGACCGAGAGCGGCGGGTTCGGTCGCGCGAAGGCGCCGTCGGGAGCCAGCACCGGCGAGTACGAGGCCGTCGAACTGCCGGCCGCGGAAGCCATCGCTGCCGCCCGGGAGGAGGCGGTCCCCCGGCTGGTCGGCGAGGTCTTCACCGGCGACCAGCGCGAGGTCGACGCCGCGCTGCACGCCGCCGACGGTACCGACGACTTCTCCGGCATCGGCGCCAACGCCGCCGTGGCCATCTCGATGGCCGCCGCGAAGGCCGGCGCCGACGTCGCCGGCCTCCCCCTGTTCCAGCATCTGGGAGGCACCTTCCGCGGAAACAGCTTTCCGGTGCCGCTGGGGAACGTGGTCGGCGGCGGCGAGCACGCTGCCGACGCCACCGACATCCAGGAGTTCCTCGCGGCCCCGGTCGGCGCACCGAGCGTCGAGGAGGCCGTCTTCGCGAACGCGGCCGTCCACGAGGCCGTGGCGGACCTGCTCGCCGACCGCGGCGTCGCCTGCGGGAAGGGTGACGAAGGCGCGTGGGCTCCCTCCATCGACGACAGCGAGGCCTTCGAGGTCGTCGCCGAGGCCGTCGCCCGCGTCGAGGACGACGTGGGCTTCCAGATCCGTATCGGGCTCGACGTGGCCGGCGCGGAGTTGTACGACGCCGAGTCGGGCGTCTACCGGTACGACGACCGCGAACGGACTCCCGACGAGCAGGTCGAGTACGTGCTCGGGCTGGTCGAGGAGTACGACCTCGTCTACGTCGAGGACCCGCTCGACGAGGACGACTTCGAGGGCTTCGCCCGGCTGACCGACCGGGTCAGCGGGGCCGATGGCTCCAGCCGGGCCCGGACGCTGGTCTGTGGCGACGACCTGTTCGTGACGAACGTCGGGCGCCTGGAGCGGGGGATCGAGGCCGGCGCGGCCAACAGCATCCTGGTCAAGCCAAACCAGATCGGGACGCTGACCGACGCGTTCGACGCCATCGAGCGCGCGGTCGAGAGCGGCTACGACCCCGTGGTCTCCCACCGGAGCGGCGAGACCGAGGACACCACCATCGCCCACCTGGCGGTGGCGACCGACGCCCCCTACATCAAGACGGGCGCGGTCGGCGGCGAACGCACAGCCAAGCTGAACGAACTCATCAGGATCGAACACAACGCATGAGCGGCAACGACGACGAGGGCCTCGAAACAGCCGAGTC
>JAZKSZ010000206.1:0-3647 GCA_036625795.1 Haloarculaceae archaeon | reverse complement strand
CAGTCGCTGCTCGTCGAGAAGGAGAAGCTCTCGACCGACGCGGTCGACGAGGTGGTGAGCATCTACGAGGAGGAGGTCGGGCCGATGAACGGCGCCGAGGTGGTCGCCCGCGCCTGGAGCGACCCCGACTACCGGGAGTGGTTGCTCGCGGACGGTACCGCCGCCATCGACGACCTCGGCTACACGGGCGTTCAGGGCGTCGACATCGAGGTGAAGGCCAACACCCCCGACACGCACAACGTCATCGTCTGTACGCTCTGTTCGTGTTATCCGTGGCCGGTGCTCGGGCTCCCGCCGACCTGGTACAAGTCCCCGCCGTACCGCTCGAAGATCGTCAAGCGCCCGCGGCGGACGCTGCGGGAGGAGTTCGACCTCGACCTGTCCGAGGACATCGGGATCGACGTCTGGGACTCCAGCTCCGAGATCCGGTACATGGTACTTCCCCAGCGGCCCGAGGGGACCGAGGGGATGTCGGAGTCCGAACTCGCTGCCCTCGTCACCCGGGACTCGATGATCGGCGTCGAGCGGCTGGGCGGGCGGCGTGTGGAGGGGGAAGCGTGACAGACGACCTCGAGGCGACGATCAGCGACGTTCGCGAGGCGACCGGGCCGCCGGGCGAGGACGACGTCGTCTTCGACGCCCCGTGGCAGGCCCGGGCCTTCGCGCTGACCGTCGCGTTGCGCCGCGAGGGCGACTTCCCGTGGGAGGCGTTCCAGACGCGGCTGGTCGAGGAACTGGAGGCGTCGGAGGAGGACTCAACTGCCGCCGAGAACACCGAGGCGGCGTACTACGACGCGTGGTTGACCGCCTTCGAACGGCTGCTGCTTGAAGCGGAGGTACTCGACGACGAGGAGCTGACCGAACGGGTCGCGGCCTTTGCCGCCGGCGAGCGCGACGCCTCGGAATTCGTCGTCGGCGACCACGGACACAGCCACGACCACGACCACGACCACGGACACACGCACGACCACTGAGGGAGACACGGCCACCGAGCGGGCAACCGGCTGCGACGGGGCGGGGGAGGGCGGCGACCGGCGCGGCAGGTGGGCGGCGGGGGAGTCTACAGCGGTTCCTCGCCGTCGATGATCCGCTCGGCGCGGTCGGCGAGCGCGGGGACCCGCTCGCGCATCTTCGGGTACATGGGGTTGTCGGCGTTGCCCTCCAGGTGCCGGCGGAAGAACATCTCCCCCAGGCCCGCGAGCTTGTAGACCGCGAGCGTCCGGTAGAAGCGGTCGTTGTCGTAGGAGAGCCCGGTCCGCTCCTCGTAGCGCGCGACCAGTTCCTGCCGGGTCGGGAAGTCCTCGTGTTCCATGAAGCGGGTGACGAGTTCCGGGAGGACGGGTTCGGGGTCTTTCGCGTCCCGCCAGTAGGAGAGCATCCAGCCCAGGTCGAAGAAGGGGTCGCCGAGCGTCGACATCTCCCAGTCGAGCACGGCGTTGAGCCGCGGCGGCGTGCCCGGCGCGAACATGACGTTGTCGTGTTTGTAGTCGCCGTGGACCAGGGTGTGGGGGTAGTCCTCGGGGGTGTTCTCGCTCAGCCACTCGCCGACGCGGTCGAGCGCGGGCACCTCCCGTTCCTCCCGGGTGACCTCGAAGGCCCACTCGAGTTGCTCGTGCCAGCGGTCGACCTGCCGCTCGGTGTAGCCCTCGGGGTAGCCAAACTCCTCCAGCCCGACGGCCTCGACGTCGACCTGGTTGATCTTCGCGAGCGTGTCGACCAGTTCCTCCCCGACTTTCTGACGTCCCTCGGGGGTCTGAAAGCGCTCGGGGACGCCCGCCCGCGGCACGTCGCCGGGGACCCGCTCCATCACGTAGAAATCGGAGCCGATGATGTCGTGGTCGTCACAGCCGACGACCGTCTCCGGGACCGGGACGTCGGTGTCCTGGAGCGCGCTCATCACCTCGTACTCCCGGAGGACGTCGTGGGCGGTGTCGGCGGTCTCGCCCGGCGGCGGCCGGCGGACGATGAAGGTGCGCTCGCCCCACTCGACAGTCAGCGTCTCGTTGGAGTTGCCACCCTCGTGGCGCTCGACGCCGTAGGTGTCTGTCGGTCCGAGCTCTTCCTCGAGAAACGCCCGGAGTTTGTCCACATCCACCAGACGTTCGAAGTAGTCATCGGCTTCTGCCATGCTCGCCTCTCCTCGGTCGACGCATGAAAATGTGTGGGGTTCGCCCACACACGCCCGTCGACTGCGGCCGTACGCGGGGCTGCGGGCCGTGGTATCACCCCACGCGAAACGCGAGCAAATTTTCGGTTCTGAGGGGCTGACGCTGGGGTGATCGGACGATACAGCAATTTTTATCCGCCCGCTGGCGCCTCCTCTAGACGATGACGAATCTCGTCACCGACGTCGCGGAGACGGTCGAAACGTATCCCGACCAGCCGGCTATCTCCTTCCGGGGCCAGGAGGTCACCTACGAGCAGTTCTGGCACCAGACCGGCCAGCTCGCGAAGGCACTGACCGACGCCGGCCTGGAGCCCGGCGACCGCGTCGGCGTCTACCTCCCGAACCTCCCGCAGTTCGTCGTCTCCTACTACGGCGTGCTCCGGGCCGGCGGCGCAGTCGTCCCGATGAACCCCCAGTACAAGGCCCGCGAGATCGGCCACATGCTCGCGGACAGCGAGGCCCAGGCGGTCATCGGCCTCGCGGATCTTGTCCCCTTCGTCCACGAGGTCCGCGAGGACCCCGACGTCGACGACAGCGTCGAGACGGTCGTCTCGGTCGCTGGCGAGGCCGAGGGCGCGACCCCCTTCGAGGACTTCCTGGCCGACGAGCCCATGGAGACCGTCGACCGCGCCGACGACGACGTCGCGGCCCAGCCGTACACCTCCGGCACGACCGGCACGCCCAAGGGCGTCCTGTTGACCCACCACAACCTCGGCTGGATGACCCGCCACGCCGGCGACGTGATGGAGGAAGACTACGGCCCCGACGACAAGCTGCTGGGCGTCCTGCCGCTCTTTCACATCTACGGGATGACCGTCGTGATGAACGCCGGCCTCTACAACGGCTCGACGTACTACCCCATGCCCGAGTGGGACGCCGAGGAGGCGCTCTCGCTGACCGAGAGCGAGGGGATCACCATCATGCACGGTGTCCCCGCGATGTACAACGACGTGATCAACACCGAGGGCGCCGCCGACTACGACCTCTCCTCGCTGCGCTTCGTCAACTCCGGGGGGTCGTCGATCCCCATCGAGGTGATCGACCGCTTCGAGGCGATGTACGGCATCCAGCTCAACGAGGGCTACGGACTGACCGAGACCAGCCCGATCACCCACGCCAACCGGCCCGGCGCCCGGCGGAAGGGCTCGATCGGCAAGCCGATCCCGGGCGTCGACGCGAAGGTCGTCGACGACGACTTCGAGGAGATGCCCCGTGTCGAGGAGGGCCCGATCGACGAGGAGGAGTACGACCTCGACGAGGTCGTCGGCGAACTCGTCGTCTCCGGGCCCAACGTGATGAAGGGGTACCACGGCCGCCCGGAGGCAAACGAGGAAGCCTTCACCGAGGCCGAGGGGAAGACCTGGTTCCACACCGAGGACCTCGGCTACTGGGACGAGGACAACTTCTTCTACGTCATCGACCGCGAGAAGCACATGATCGTCACCGGCGGCTACAACGTCTACCCCCGGGAGGTCGAGGA
>JAZKSZ010000205.1:0-3681 GCA_036625795.1 Haloarculaceae archaeon | reverse complement strand
GAAGACCGCGAAGTCGTCGTCCTGCCCGCCCAGTTCCAGCAGGTACACACCGACGGGTGACCGCCACAGCGTCAAGAGCGCACCGGTCGGCGGCCGTTCCCGTGGGCCGGGAGACGGGGCCATCACCCTCGACAGGTCGGCGCCACGACGGGTCGCGCGCCCGAGAGGTCTGTCCGGGCCACGAACCTTTATAAGGTTTAAATACGACGCTTAAACCGAGACATGGTTGACCCCAAGGAAACCATCAACATCGAAAACGTCGTCGCCTCGACGGGGATCGGGCAGGAACTCGACCTCCAGAGCGTGGCGATGGACCTGGAAGGGGCGGACTACGACCCGGAGCAGTTTCCGGGGCTGGTTTACCGGACACAGGAGCCCAAGTCGGCGGCACTCATCTTCCGCTCCGGCAAGATCGTCTGCACGGGCGCCAAGAGCACCGACGACGTCCACCAGAGTCTGCGGATCGTCTTCGACAAGCTCCGTGACCTGAACATCCAGGTGGAGGACGACCCGGAGATCATCGTCCAGAACATCGTCACCTCCGCGGACCTGGGGCGGAATCTGAACCTCAACGCCATCGCCATCGGGCTGGGGCTGGAGAACATCGAGTACGAGCCCGAGCAGTTCCCCGGGCTGGTGTACCGGCTCGACGAGCCCGACGTGGTCGCGCTGCTGTTCGGGTCCGGGAAGCTCGTCATCACGGGCGGGAAACAGCCGGAGGACGCCGAGGAGGCCGTCGACAAGATCGTCTCCCGGCTGGAGGACCTGGGGCTGCTGGAGTAGGAGAGCGTCACACCGACGGCAGGGAGACCGAATAGCAGGCTACAAACCGCCGGCGACCGAAGCCGGAGTATGCTGCTTCAGTTGGTCCCGGGCGGGCTCGTGCCGCTGCTCGTGACCTTCCTGGCCGCGTGGGTGTTCTACGCTATCACGCTCCACCTCGCGGCCACCTTCTACATCGGCGACGTGCCGAGCCAGCGGGCCGCCTACGCCGCGCTCGTCCCCGCCGCGACGAGCATCCTGCTCGGCCAGTACGGCCAGACCGGCATCGGCCCGCTGACGGCGTCGACGGCCGCCGGGCTCGCCATCCTGGTGACGCTGGTCGCCGACGCGGTGTCGATCAGCTTCGTCTACCGGCTGAAGTGGGGGTCGACTGCGCCGCTCGTCCTCCTGCATTTCGCCTTCGCCGCCGTGCTCGGGGTAGCGCTGAACAACCTCTTCGGGTTCGTCTGATCACAGGACCTGCAGCGCCAGCCCGTACGCGCCCGCCGCCGCGGCCACCCCGATCCCCAGCAGGACGGCGTTCGCGACCCGGTTGCTCGCCCGCGCGACGCTGAAGGAGACGTGCCGGTCCGAGAGCGGCCAGAGGGGCGTGACGCCCATCGGCGTCAGCGCGTCGGCGGCGATATGCGAGCAGACCGTGAGAAAGCCGACAAGGAAGCCGAGTACGCCGACCCCCAGCGCCGTGGCGGGGTCGTCAGCCAGCGACGCGAGGTCGGTCGAGACCGCGGCCGGATTGCCGGCAGTCGCGAACGTCACCCCGGCAGCACCGACGAGGAGCCCCACCAGCAAGGCGAAGCCGACGGTGTGGGTGGGGCCGCGGTGCTCGAGGCCGGGGACCCGCATATCCCAGTCGGGCACCATCGCCAGCGCGAGCGCGACCCCGGCGGCGAGCAGTGCGAGCGTCGGGTAGCCCAGTGCGGTGACCAGAAAGCCGACCGGGGCGTACGCCAGCAGCGCCGCGCCGTAGTGGCCGTTCCGGTACATCAGTAGCGCACCCGGTATGCGAGGTCGGCGTCGGAAGTCTCGGCGTCGCCGGTCACCCCGTCGACCCGTTCGACGGCCTCGGCAGTGTGCAGCCGGATCCCCCGCTCCTGTTTCGTCCGGACGGGGAAGTCGTAGTGTTCGGCCTCGTAGCCGAGCGTCTCGCCGGCGTCGCGGCGGTCGGCGACGAACTCGCGGTGGGCTGCCAGCCGGCGGTCGACCACGCGCCGCGAGACCTCCGGGACGTTCTCCGCCCGGCCGGCGAACGCCTCGAGGAAGGCGCCGTCGAGTTCGTACCCCACCGAGTCGCGGCCGGCGACCATCGCCGCGAGCGTCGTCGTCCCGGTCCCCCAGAAGGGGTCGAGCACCCGGTCGCCGTACACCGAGAACATGTTTATCAGGCGGTACGGGACAGCGAAGGGGAAGGCGGCGGCCCGGTCCCGGCGGCCGTCGTCGGGGAGGTCCTGGAGCCGCCCGCGGACGTCGGTCCAGACGTCGGAGAACCAGCGGTTGCGCTCCTCCCAGAAGTACGCCGACTCGTAGCGGCGGTCGTCTCCTACGGGGAACGACCGCCGCGACCCCTTCCGGAGGACGAGAACGTGCTCGTGTTCCAGCGTGACGTAGGCGTTCGGCGGAACCATCCCCGAGCCCATGAATTTCGCGGCGCTGTTGGCGGGCTTGCGCCAGAGGATCTCGGGAAGCGGGTCGAAGCCCAGGTCGGCGAAGGCGTCGAGAATCCGGCTGTGGTTGGGGTAGACCCGGAAGCGCTCGAGGGTGCGGGTGGCGTCGCCGACGTTGATGCAGGCGACCCCGCCCGGCCGGAGGACGCGGGCCAGTTCCCCCCAGACGTCGTCGAGGACGGCGTGCATCGCCTCGAAGGCGGCATCGCCGTCGCCGGCGGCCAGGGCGTCGGCGGCCTCCGCCGAGAGGTCGGCAAAGAGGTCGTCCCACAGCTCGACCATCGGGTACGGCGGCGAGGTGACGGCGAGGTCGACGCTCCCGTCGGGGAGGTCGAGGTCGCGGGCGTCGGCCGCGCGGATCCGGTGGGTCGTCTCCATCTACTCGACCAGGCGCTCGATCTCGGTGACGAGCACGTCGCTGGCGCCGGCGTCCTTGAGCTCGGCGATGGTCTCGAAGACCCGGTCCTCCTCGACGACGGCGTGGACGGCGACCGCGTCGCTGCCCGCGATATCCATCACCGTCGGGCCGCCCATCCCCGGCAGCACTTCCTTCACCGCGTCGAGGTCGCCGCCGTCGACGTTCATCATCAGGTAGCGGCGGTCCTCGGCGGCCAGCACCGAGCCGAGCGCAGTGGTGACTTGCTCGACCTTGGGGTCGTCGGCGGTCTCCGGCCGGGCGAACAGGCGGACCGAGGACTCGAGCACCTCGTCGACGACGGCCAGGCGGTTCATCCGCAGCGTCGTGCCGGTGGAGGTGATGTCGACGATGGCGTCGGCGATATCGACGTGGGGGGTGAGTTCGGTCGCCCCCGACACCTCGACGATGTCCACCTCGATACCGAGGTCCGCGAAGTAGGCGCGGGTGACGTTGGGGAATTCGGTGGCGACGGTTCCGCCGGCGAGGTCCGCCGGTTCGGAGACGGCGCCCTCCTCGGGTGTCGCGAGGACGAGCCGGCAGGCCCCGAACTCCAGGTCCAGCAGGTCGACGAGGTCGACGGCGGACTCGCGGACCTGGTCAAGCCCCGTGAGCCCGACGTCGGCGGCGCCGTCGGCGACGTACTCGGGGATGTCGGCCGCGCGGGCGAAGAGGACCGTCACCTCCGGGTCGACGGTGTCGGCGTAGAGCTTGCGGTCGGCCCCGTCGACCAGGTGCAGCCCCGCCCGCTCCAGCAGGTCGACCGCCGGGTCGTGCAGGCGGCCCTTGTTGGGGACGGCGATGCGCATACCCTCCCTGACA
>JAZKSZ010000204.1:0-3714 GCA_036625795.1 Haloarculaceae archaeon | reverse complement strand
CGGATGGGCGAGCGCAAGTACACCTACGTCGAGTAGCGCCGTCGGCCGTTCACCATTCCGCCGACCCGCGACGAGCGTTTCTCAGGGCAGGTCTCCGAGCCCGTCGAGCAGCTCCTCGAGCGACAGCGTCGTCGTCGCCAGCGAGTAGCCGTCGATCCGGGCCAGGTCGGCCGCGTGCTCCCAGACCTCGGCCTCCTCGAGCCCGTGGAGGACGACGGCGTTAGGCGTCGGCGTGACCACGCGCAGGGCGACCAGCGGCGATTCCCCACGGGTGATGCCGGTGAACACGAGCGCGCGGTTGGTGCTCTGGCCGTACAGCTGGTAGAACTCGTCGCTGGAGAGGCGCTGGATCGCCCGGACGGAGTCGATGACGGTGTGGCCGGCGACCGTGTCGCGGTCCCCCCGGACCAGCTCGGTCCCGCCGATGGCGCCGTAGAACCGCTCGAGAGGGATGTTCGCAGGGTACTCCCGGAGGTCGTAGACGACGTCGCTGTCGAAGCCTGCCGAGAGGACGCGGGCGTGCTGGCGGATCTTCGAGCCCCCGCGTCGCTCGTCGATGTCCAGCACCGCGTCGACCATCCGGCTGACGACCCCGATCCCGGGGTTCTCGCGGCGGCCGCTCTCGTAGTCCGAAACCACGGACGGCGAGACGTCGAGTTCCGCGGCGAGGTCGGTCTGGGCGACCTCGAAGTCGGTGCGCCACTTCCGCAGGGTCGCCCCTGGCTCCTCGCTCAGGGTCACCTCGCCAGCGATCTTCTCGGCCAGCTGGGCCCGCGGCCCGCGTGTCATGCCAGCGGCGACGGCCGACCCGGGCAAAAGCGCATCGAAATGCCTCTCGACAGACGACGAACCCGGCGGTAGGGCACGGCGGGAACACCCCCCGGTTCGTGGCAGCCTAGTCGACGCCGCCGACGCCACTCGCCGCCTCCGAGAGGTCGTGGGGGTCGACCTCGATGCCCAGTTCTTCCAGGGCGGCCTCCATGTGTTCCTCCTTGGCGTACTCTGCGCCGTCGGCCTCGCGGTGGCGCTGGGCCGCAACGAGGACATCGGCACGGCGGTCCTCGGGGATGTCGTACTTGTCGGCGGCGAGTTCGATGGTCAGGCCGTCGTTGTCCCGGGTATAGAGCGAGTGAAACACCCCGCGGTCGAACTCGTTGTAGCCGCGGCCGTCGGCCTCCAGGGCGGCTTTGACCTCCTGGAAGTGCTCGGGGTCGACGCTGAACGCGAGGTGATGGACGCCACCGGTGGTGGTCTGCTGGGGCCGGCGGTTCGCGGGCCGGTCGTCGCTGACGAAGAAGGTGAGGATGCGGCCGTCGCCCGTATCCAGAAAGAGGTGTGTCTGGTCCGGGTCGTCGAGGTTGGGCTGTCGGAGGACGACGCGCATCCCCAGCAGGTTGCGGTAGAAATCGAGGACGGACTCGGCGTTGGACCCCCAGATGGTGACGTGGTCGGTGCCGGTGGTGTGCATCGGGCTGTCCGGAAGCTCGTCGTCGACGGGTACGTCGCTCATACCTCCGGTAGGCGCTGGACGGGCAAGTAGTTATCCTGAGGTGATACGTCCGTCACCCACCTGTCAGCCTGCCGACCGGGACAGTCGGGTCTGGTCGTCACGCTGTCCCGGGCGTTGCGGTCACTCCTCGCTGTCTTCCCAGTACGCCACTCCGCCGTCGTCGGGAAAGTACGCCTGGAAGTCCCGCCCGCTCCGGCCACCGGGGGGCGCGCCGACGAACACTCCGACCTTGTCCATCTCCGGGTACATCGTCACGTCGGGCTCGCGCATCGTCGAGACGGCCAGATACCGGAGGGCGGCGTCCCCGTCGTTGACCACCCGGTGGCCGCCGGACTCGTCGGCCGGCAGGGTCACGTAGTCGCCAGCTCGCAGCGGGTGCTCGCCGTCTGCCGCCCGGAGGGTTCCCTCCCCGGCGAGCACGTAGATGGCCTCCTCGTTCGCGGTGTGGTAGTGGTACGGCCAGGAACGTTTGCCCGCGGGGAGTTCGTAGAGGCTACAGCCGATGTCCTCGGCGTCGACGGCGTCGGCGAGCTGCTTGCGCCTGAAGACCGTCGCGCCGCCCTCGCGGTCGTACTCGGTCCAGTCGAGGTCGTCTTCGTTGGTCTTCTGCATGGCTCCAGCCTGGTCAGACTGGGTGAAAAACCCTCACGACCGTCGCGTGGACAGAGGCTGGCTACAGTGCCGGGAAAGGAATCGGTCGGTGAGACGGACGTACGGGTGAGTGTGTATTTCTGGGGAAATTTTACCTGTGTACCCATCGTACCGGGTAGTATGTCAGACGTGACGCTCGACGACCGGGGCCGGATGACGCTCCCGAAGGAGATCCGGGAACGGTACGGCGACCGCTATCATATCGTCGAGCTACACGACGGCGTCAAACTGGTTCCCGTGGCCGACGACCCGCTCGAGGCACTTCGGAAGGAGTTCGCGGACGTAGAGAAGACGGCCGAGGAGCTTCGGGCGAGGGGGCGCGAGACGACACTGGATGAGGCCGGACGATAGATGTACGTGGAGACGGATTTCCTTCTCGCACTGATCAAGGACGACGACTGGCTCGGTGACGCCGCCGAGGACGTGTATCGGGACCACCGGGAGGAGCTGTGGACGTCACAGTTCACGCTGATCGAGTTGCTCGTCGTCGCCTATCGTGAAGAGCGAGACGCGGAGCGCGTAGTAGCCAACGCCACGGACCTCGTCGAAGTGCACGGCGACGCGGGGACTGTCGTCACGGCGGCGACGTACGTCGAGGACCACGGCTTCACCCCCTTCGATGCGCTCCACCTCGTCGAGTCGTCGGGGGAGCCCATCGTCTCGAGCGACGACGCGTACGACGGGTTCGCGCCACGGGTCGACCTCGACGGGGAGGAGTGAGGCTCCGCAACCACTAAACGCCGCTCGCCCCTCCCTCCGGCAATGACCGACTGGACGGAGCAGTACCGGCCGTCCTCGCTGTCCGAACTCCGGGGCAACGACACGGCCCGCGACGAGGTCCGCGAGTGGGCCGAAACCTGGGACCAGCACCGCGAGGCCGCCGTGTTGCACGGCCCGCCGGGCGTGGGGAAGACCTCCGCGGCCCACGCGCTCGCGGCGGACATGGGGTGGCCGACTATCGAACTCAACGCTTCGGACTCCCGGACCGCGGACGTCATCGAGCGGGTCGCTGGCGAGGCCGCGAAGTCGGGAACGCTGACGGCCGGCGAAACGGGCCGGCGGCTGGTGGTCATCGACGAGGCCGACAACCTCCACGGCAACGTCGACCGCGGCGGAACCCGCGCGATCACGGAACTCGTGCAGGAGGCCAGCCAGCCGGTTATCCTGATCGCGAACGACTACTACGAGATGTCGAACACGCTCCGGTCGGCCTGCCGGGAGGTCGAGTTCCGGCCGGTGTCCGCGCGGTCGATCGTGCCCGTGCTGCGGGACATCTGTCGGAAGGAAGGGGTCGAGTTCGAGAGCGAGGCCCTGGAGACGCTCGCCCAACAGAACAGCGGCGACCTCCGCGGGGCGGTCAACGACCTCCAGGCGCTGGCGGAGGGGCGGGACCGCCTCGAAGCGGCGGACGTGGTGACCGGCGAGCGCGACACCACCGAGGGGGTGTTCGACTTCCTCGACGCCGTGATCAAGGAGGCCGGTCCGCAGGAAGCCCTGGAGGCCTCATACGACGTCGACGAGACGCCCGACGACCTCATCAACTGGATCGAGGA
>JAZKSZ010000203.1:0-3743 GCA_036625795.1 Haloarculaceae archaeon | reverse complement strand
GACCGCGTCTCCGACGGGATGCGCCAGTCGTTCGGCAAGATCGTCGGCACCGCCGCCCGGGTCCAGGCCGGCGAGCGCCTCTTCACCGCGTACTGTGACGTCGACCAGGCCGACGCCGTCAAGGAAGCCTTCCGCCGCGCCTACAACAAGATCACCCCCTCCTGCCGGGTCAAGGTCGAGCGCGGGCAGGAACTGCTCATCGCCTAAGCCCTCACGGGCCGCTGGCGCGGCCCGTTCGCCCTTAGTTATCCGCCAGGTCCAGCGGGCGGGAGCCGCGCCGGTCGGCGCGGCACCCGCAGAGTCTGCACCGCTGCGCTCGGGACGGAGCCCGAGCGCGACGGTGCGTGTCCGTCTCTCGGGTGTGCCTGCCCTTCCCCGTGAGCGCGCGAGAACACGCGCGCTCGGCCGTCGCTCCGCGGCTGCGGTTGACGCTCCAGCCACCGCTCAGCTGTTGCGGTTGACGCCGGCGAACGCTCACTCCGGCGCGACGCCCACCGTCAGCAGCGTCCCGTACTCCCGGTAGCGCTCGACCATCGCCTCGCGGGTCTCCCAGTTCTCGGTCGGGAACTCCTCGGCGGGCGGGATCTCGACCTCTTCGTCGGGGATGGTGTCCTGGCCGGCGACGGCCAGCCCGGCCTCCCGGAAGGCCTCGCGGTACTCGGCCCCGCTCCAGCGGACCATCTCCACGTCGATGTTGTCCTGCCAGCCGTGGCTGTGCTCGTTCTCCTCGAAGTAGTTGACCGCACAGTAGAAGGTGCCGCCAGGCCGGAGCACACGACGGACCTCCCGGAGCGTCTCGACGGGTTCCTGGGCGTAGTAGAAGGCCTCCATCGACCACACGTGGTCGACGCTGCGCTCGGCCAGGGGGAGCGAGCCGAAATCGCCCCGCAGGAAGGCGAGGACACCGTCGTCGGTGTACGACCGGGCGTTGCGCAGCATCTCCGGGGAGGCGTCCAGCCCGTACCCGCGGCCGATGTCGGCCGTCTCGCGCAGTGCCCGCAGCGCGTAGCCCGACCCTGTCCCCAGGTCCAGCACGGTCTCGCCGGCCTCGACGGGCATCCGGGCCAGCGCGTGCTTGGCGGTGTGCCAGTGCCGGTCTTCCATCCCCCGGTCCCGGCCGTCGGCAGCCCAGGCGTCGAACTCGCGTGCGGCGTTCATGCCCCGACATTCGCCCCCGGTGTGTTAAACGGCTGCGTGTCCTCACGGGGTGGGAGTGGGCCCGCGGGGTCGCTCGGACCGCGAGGACTTATTCCGGTCGCCGCCCACGCCCCGGTATGCTCCGGCTTGCGGTCGCCACCGACGCCGAGACCCGCGAGCGGGTCGCCGACCCCCTCGCCGAGCGCGGGGTCGACGTGGCGTACGTCCAGACTGCCGAGCGCACGATCCCGCTGGATGCGGACCTGGGCGAGTTCGACTGTGGCTTCGTCTTTCCCCCGCGGATGGCCGAGGGCGGCGTGGCCAGCGAACTGCTCGGTGTCCCGTGGGTCAACGACCGCGAGGCTGTCCTCCGCTCGCGGCACAAGGGCGAGGCGCTTGCCCGCCTGCAGGAGGCGGGGCTGCCGGTCCCCGAATCAGTCGTCGTCTCTGACCCCGTCAGCGAGGCCGAGCTCGCTGCGGCCTTCGAACGGTTCGACCCGCCCGTCGTCGTGAAACCGAACGCCGCTACCCGTGGGATCGGGGTGGCGAAGGCGACCGACCTCGACTCCTTTCTGGGGGTCTGTGACTACCTCGACCTGGTGCACGACTACCAGGCCACCGGCGACAAGTCCTTTCTCGTCCAGGAGTACCTGCCGGACGCGCGGGACTACCGGGCGATGCTCGTCGACGGCGAGTACGTCGGCGCCGTCGAGCGCCGGCTCCCCGACGACGCGCTGGCGGCCGGGCAGTGGAAACACAACGTCCACCGCGGCGCCGAGGCGACCGGCGTCGACCTGCCCCTCGAGCTTCGCGAGCTGGCCGAGCGGGCCGCCGACGCGATGGGTGTCGACTGGCTCGGTGTCGACCTGCTGGTCACTGGCGAGCGGGCGGTCGTCAACGAGACCAACGCCCGCCCGACGGTCGACGCGGCAACCAAGTACGAGGACGGCTTCTACGACGAACTCGCGGGGCTGATCAAGCGGACGGCAGCGGGGTCGGCGTAGCGGTACGACGCCCTCGCACGCTGACGGCTCAGATGTCGATACTCGTGGAGGTCTCCTCGGCGGGGTCGAAGGTGACCTCGAGGATCCCGTTGTTGTAGGTGGCGCTCGCGGAGTGTTCGTCGACGGCGACCGGGAGCGAGATCCGCTCCTCGTACTCGCGGGTCTCGCCGCTGGCCCGGAGCGTGAGCGCCTCCCCGTCACACCGGAGGTCGATCTCCTCCTTCTCGACGCCGGGGATGTCGGCGACCACGCGCACCGACTCGTCGGTCTCGTGGACGTCGATGTGCGCGTCGTGGCCGCTCCCGTCCGCACCAGCGCCGGTGCTGGGGGAGGGGCCACCCTGCTGGATCCGGAAGTCGGCGTTCCCGCCCATCATCTCGTTCATCATGCGCTCGATCTCCTCGAAGAATTCGTCGAACGGGTCGTCCCGGTCGTCGCGGTCGTCTCGCATACTAGTCTGTAGGGGCGGAATCCGGGAAAAGGCTTCGGCGCGCGACCGGCCAAGCCCCTGGGTCCGGGTCGGGACGGGCAACGCCGGCGCGGCCGGCAGGCCGCCGCGACCGGTCGCACCCACCCGCTACGGCCCGTTCGACATCGCCGGGTACTAAACCCCTGGTCGTCGATATCCGGACCGATGAGATACAGGACGCTGGACGACCTCGCCGGGGGGCAGCGGGTCGTCGTCCGGCTGGACCTGAACTCCCCGGTCGAGGACGGGCGGGTCAAGGACAACCGGCGGTTCTCCCGGCACGCCAAGACCGTCCGCGACCTCGTCGACGCCGGCCACGGGGTCGCCATCCTCGCCCACCAGGGGCGCCCTGGTCGGGACACCTTCCTCCCGCTCGAACAGCACGCCGACATCCTCGCCGGCCACGTCGACCACCCGGTCGAGTACGTCCCCGACACCTGCGGCGAGGCGGCGCTCGCGGCCATCCGGGACCTGGAGGATGGCGAGGTCATCATGCTCGAGAACGTCCGGATGACAGCGGACGAACTGCCGGAGAAACCACCCGAGGAACACGCCCAGAGCGACCTCGTCCGGACCCTCGCGCCGGAGTTCGACGCCTACGTCGGCGACGCCTACTCGACGGCCCACCGCAGCCACGCCTCCATCGTCGGCCTCCCGACCGCCATGGAGGCCTACGCCGGCCGCGTGATGGTCGCCGAGTACGAAGCCAACTCCGCGATCGCCACCCGCGACTTCGAGGGGGAGGTGACGATGGTCGCTGGCGGCAAGAAGGCCACCGACGTCATCGAGGTGATGACCGCCCTGGAGGACAAGGTCGACAACTTCCTGCTGGGCGGGATCGCCGGCGAACTGTTCCTGCGCGCGCTCGGCTACGAGGTCGGCCGCGACATCGGCGACATGGACCTGTACGACGAGCAGTACGATGCCAATCGCGAGCGGATCCAGCACCTCATCGAGGCCCACCCCAGCGAACTCGTCTTCCCGACTGACCTGGCCTACGAGGAAGACGGCCGCCGCCGCGAGGACACCGTCGCCGACGTCAGGAACAAGCACGACGACTACCTCGACGTCGGCAGCGACACCATCGAGCGCTACGCCGACATCGCCGCCAACTCCGAGGCCGTCTTCGTGAA
>JAZKSZ010000202.1:0-3803 GCA_036625795.1 Haloarculaceae archaeon | reverse complement strand
ACGCTCAGCCGAATGCCGGCAGAACAGAAGGGGGCTTACTCCCCTCAGCCACCACATATCTTTAGTTCCCGGTCCGTAGCCCCGGCCATGGACCGCGAGGAACTCGAACAGCGCCTGGCCGCGGAGTTCGGCGAGGTCGGCCTGCGCGCGGTCTCCCGGCAGGCCCGGGACCTCGCGGACTCGGGCCGTGTCGCGGAGGACCTGGGCTTCGAGGTGACCGTCGAGACTGTCGTCTCGAACCTGCAGGACGCCCCCGACGACCACACGCTGGTCGAGCGCTGGAACTGGTGGGTCGGCGCGCTCGACCTCTCCCATGGCGGCTACCTCCGCTTTCGCGTGCGCGAGGACGTTGTCGAGTAGGCGGCGAGCGGGGCGAGTGGCGGGGAAACCGTTAGGTGCCCGAGCTCGCCAGGAGAGCCATGGGCGAGTTCGCGTCGACGGTCCAGGCGGACATCCGCGACGGCCTCGCGGACCGACACTCACGCTTCGCCTGGGAGACGGAGTTCGACGTCGCCGGCACGCCCGTGGACGTGGCCGGGCGGGCCGACGACCGGCTGGTGCTGGTCGAACTGGAGTGGCGCCGCGCCGACCCCGTCGGGAACACCGCGAAACTCTTCCGCCACCTCGACTCGGGGGCGCTCGACGCAGGTCAGGTGACGGTCGTCCAGGTCTTCTCCGGCTACTACGACCTGGCCCGCGGCGGCGTCTCCTCGAAACGTCTGGATGCGGAGTTCGTCGGCCGGGTCGCGGCCGACGCCCTCGATGCGCTCTCCTACGACTCGCTCGACCTCGACGTCGACCCGCCAAAGCGCGGCGGCGACCCACCGCCTGACTGGGAGGCAGCCGTCGGTGACGTGGTCGCTACCATCTCCGAGCGGGTCGGGGCGTGAATCCGGGTCAGACCGACAGCGTCTCGCCGAGTTCGGGTGCGGCCGCGTCGTAGCCGTCCCCGCAGAGTTCCGCCGCGAAGTCGCCACACCGGTCGCCGTGGTTCACCAGCACTCTCGCGTCCCGGTAGGCGTCGAGGAAGCCGAGCAGCCCCTCGCGGTCGGCGTGGGCGGAGAAGTCGTAGGACTCGACCTGCGCGGCGACGGGCATCACCCGGCCGTCGATCTCCGCGCTGCCGGTCTCCAGGAGTTCGCGGCCCGGTGTCCCCTCGACCTGGTAGCCGGTCAGCGCGACCTTGTTGGTGGGGTTCGAGCGGACCGCGGGGATGTAGGTCATCGCCGGGCCGCCCGAGAGCATCCCGCTGGTCGTGACGATGGCGGCGTTCTCCTCGGCGATACGCTCGCGCTGGCCGTCCCGCCCCGTGACGAAGCGGGCGTGGGACTTCGCGCGCCGGAGCGCGTCGCCGTCCCGGAGGAAGTCGGGGTGGCGGCGGAGCATCTCCGTCACGCCTTTGCCCATCCCGTCGACGTAACAGGGGATGTCGTGGGCCTCGCAGACCATGAGCATCTCCTGGGTCCGGCCGATTGCGAAGGCGGGGACGACCACCGTTCCTCCCTCCCACAGCGTCGTCTTCACGCTCTCGGCGAAGCGCTCCTCGATCCGGTCCCGGGGCTCGTGCTCGACGTCGGAGTAGGTGCTCTCGGTAAGGACGACGTCGGCCGCGGGGCGAGCCGCGGTGCCGGCGACGAGACGCTGGTCTGCGGTGTGGAAGTCGCCGGTGTAGAGCAGCCGGGTGTCGCCGTCGTCGACGAGGACGTGCGCGCTCCCGGGGATGTGACCGGCGTCGAAGAAGGTCACTTCGTGGCCCGCCGCCCCGAAGGATTCGCGGTAGCCGTGAGTCTCGGAGACCTGGGTGACCCGCTTGAGTTCGGTCTCGGTAAAGGGGCAGTCGTAGGTGCCACCGTGTAACTTGAGGGTGTCGCGCGCGAGCGTGAGCGCCAACTCGCGCGTAGGCGGCGTCCAGTGGACTGGCGGGCGGCGGTCGCCCGAGAGGAGCGCGGGGACGGCGCCGGCGTGGTCGAGGTGCCCGTGGCTCACGACGACCGCCTCGGGGTCGACTCCGGAGCCGCCGCGGGAGAGCCCGACCGGGAACTGCGGGGGCTTTGCGGTCTTCATCCCGTAGTCCAGCAGGAGCCGGTCGTTGACGAGGACGGCACTCCGGCCGACCTCCCCGACCCCGCCCAGAAACCGCAGCTTCATTGTCTTTCTTTGGGGGCTCGCGGCGTTTGGCTCCGTCGGTTCGCTCGCCTCAGGCATACTGCGCGATGGCCGCGCTTGTCGCCATCTCGACGACGCCGAAGACCACTGCCGGCAGGGCCGCCGCCGTGGGGAACCCGGCGGCAACGGCCAGCGCCGCCGCGACCGCGAAGTCGCGCATCCCGACTGAGAGCGTCCCCGCGACTCGTGTCCCGCGGTCGGCGAAGGCGGTGACGGCATACCCCAGCCCGTAGCCCACGAGGTTGAGCGCGACCGCTCCCGCGAGGACTGCCGGGAGCCCCTCGCCACCCCACACGAGGTCGGCGTTGGCGGCTGCGACCCCGCCGATGATGAGCACGACCATGGCTGCCGACACCGCCGTGTAGCCGTCCTCGTGGGCGCCCAGCCGGTCGTATCGCGACCGGACTGTGACCGCAAGCGCCATCGGCGCGACGACCGCGACTGCCAGCCCCTCGACGATGGCGACCCCGGCCACGTCGACCGCCAGCAACGCGCCGGTGACCGCGGGGACGAAGGCCATACTCCCGACGCCGGCGAGCACCAGTACCGTCGAGGAGAGGGCGGTGTCGCCGCCGGCGAGTTCGGTCATCGTCGGCGTCACGAGCTCCGGCGTCACCGCCCCCAGGAGGACGAACCCGGCGGTGAGGTCGGGGCCGAGCTCGAGCGCCCGGGCGAGCCCGAACGCCAAAAGCGGCATGACGGCGTGGCCGGCGAGGACGGCAACCAGCCCTCCCCGGTCGACGGCGCGAAAGCGGTCGGTCGTCAGCGTCAGCGAGACGCTCCCGACCATGACCGCGAGGATGAGCGTGGAAAAGCGCGTCACGACGGCCAGTCGCGGGACGAGGAGCCCGGCCGCCACGGCGAGGAGAACCCACACCAGGAGGTACTCTTCGACCGCGGCCGTGAGGCGCATACCGGAGCGGCGGCCCCCTGGCCGAAAGGCGCCACGGTCCTGGCCGCCGGCCGCACACTCACACGGTCAGCGTCACGTCGTCCATCCCACCCTTCAGCCCGCCGAAGGCCGTCTCGTAGCCCTCGTGGCGGGCGGTCTGGGGCTGGGTCGTCACCGACAGCGTGAGTTCGTCGCCCGGCTCGACGCTCCCGATGACCGCCCCGTAGTGATACCCCAGGTCGGGGTCGAGTGTCCGGACCAGCCGCCCGTCGAAGACTGTCTCGTCTCCCCGGGTCAGCGTTCCCGCGAGCCCCATCGCCGGGATGACCATCCGGTTGTAGCGGGTCCGGGCCGAGACGGCGAGGTAGGTCCCCTCGCCGTCGACCCCCACGGGCGGGCCGTCGATGGCGGTGGCCACGAGCACCGCGCCGTTGCTCCGGCCGCTGCCGAGCACCTGCCCCGGGAGGTCCTCGACGGCCAGGGCGAAGGCGTCGGGCATCATCTCCATCCCCCGGGGGTCGACCGCGCCGCGCTCGCCCCCGCGGTCGAGCACCTCGTAGCTGATCCCGTCTCGGGCGGACTGGCTGTACTCGAAGGGGACGTCGATGGTCGTCGGCTCGCCGAAGCGGTCCTGGAAGGCGCCGGTCCGCCGGGTCGAGACGCCGCCGACCGAGAGCCGCACGGTGTAGGTGCCGTCGCCGTCGAGCCCGAAGTTCGCGCCGTAGTGAAAGCCCATGGGCTGGGA
>JAZKSZ010000201.1:0-3814 GCA_036625795.1 Haloarculaceae archaeon | reverse complement strand
CGCGAACTCGGCGAGGAGTACACCGACTCCTTCCGCTCGAAGGTCATCTACAACGTCGACCGCCTCGGCCCGGGCGGCAAGGGGTACATCGAGCAGGAGTCTCACGGCAAGTCCTACCGGACTCGCCTCTCGCGGATCGGCCAGCTGTGGGTGCGCTCGCACGCCCGGAACGGGAACAACGCCGACCTGGACCTTTGAGCCGCGGTCGCGTCGCCGCGGAGCCCGGTGCAACCGCGACGACCCGCAGGCTGATTAGGGAGGCGCGACACCCACAACCCATGCCGGAGATCCCAGAGCGTTTCCACGACCTGTTCGAGAAGCCGACGATCGCCCACGTGGTGACGATGCTCCCGGACGACAGACCTCACAACACGCCGGTCTGGGTCGACTACGACGTCGACGACAACCGGCTGCTCGTCAACACCGAGCGACACCGCCGGAAGGCGAAGAACGTCGCCGAGGACCCGCGCGTGGCCGCGAGCATGGTCGACCCCGAGGACCCGTACCGCTTTCTCTCGGTCACCGGCGAAGTCGAGGAGACGACCACCGAGGGCGCCCGGGAACACATCGACGAACTCGCCCACCGGTACATGGGCCAGGACTACCCCAACCCGATCGAGTCCGAGCGGGTGATCCTCCGGATCCGGCCCGACGACGTGTTCAGGCGCGAGCTGAGCTGACCCGCCGACGGCCGGCTCACTGCCCCAGCTTCAGCTTCTCGGCCCGCGTGGACAGCGCCAGGAAGATGCAGACGAACGTGAGCACCACCGCACACGCCGCCGCGTAGTCGTGGGCCAGGAGCCCGTGGTCGACACCGACCGGCGTCACTTCCGCACGCAGAATCGTGTGGTGAAACTCGCCGACGACCGGCCAGAAGTAGTCGACCACGTCGTTGAAGCCGTACCAGACGGCGGCGACGGCCACCGACCCGACGGTGAAGCGGGCGTACCGGTGGATCAGGAAGGCCTCGACGACCATCGCGGCGTGGCTGAGGATCAAAAACCAGTACAGCCAGGTAGCGATCCCGCCGGGGCCGTTCAAAACGAGCTGGACGTAGGGGGTCCAGGCGCCGAGCTTGATACAGCCGAAGAAAGCAAGCGCGTGCAGCGGTCCGACACGGAGGTCGAGTCGCCAGGCCGCAAGGGAGAGCGCGATGAACAGCGTCGCCATCGGGCTGTCGGGGACCACCGGCCAGGCGACAAGCGGGGTGTCCGCGAGCTGGAACCGGTAGTACCAGAAGCCGAAGACCGTGCCGGCGAGATTGACGAGGACGATAGGCCAGGCGAGCCGGAGACCGACGTTCTCCAGCCACTCCGGAAGCGGGGCGACGTAGCGGGACAGCCCCTCGCTGTCGGGGACCCGGCCGCCGACGTAGCGCGCGACCAGCTCCTCGACGCGGGCGCCGACGCCGGCCGTTGCCATACTCCGTCTCGCGTCCGGCGCGTGCAAAACGCTACCGGTCGCCTGCGGGAGCGACGCAGTGCCGTCGGGACTCTGGAGCGGGAACGGTGCGGGGCGGGGACAACCGATTGGTTAAGTGAATCCAGACCCTCCGTTCGGGTATGAACGACGACACGGAGCTCGAGGAGTTGCAGCGCGGGACCGAGCTGGTCAAGCGCGGCTTCGCGAAGATGCAGAAAGGCGGCGTGATCATGGACGTCGTCAACGCCGAACAGGCACGCATCGCGGAGGACGTCGGCGCGGTCGCGGTGATGAACCTGGAGGCGGTGCCGGCGGACATCCGCAAGCGCGGCGGCGTCGCGCGGATGGCCGACCCCGCCTCACTGCAGGAGATCATCGACGAAGTCTCGATCCCGGTGATGGGCAAGGCCCGCATCGGCCACACCAAGGAAGCAGAGATCCTGGAGGCCGCGGGCGCAGACATGGTCGACGAGTCCGAGGTCCTCACGCCCGCGGACGACCGCTACCACGTCGACAAGCGCGACTTCACCGCCCCCTTCGTCTGTGGCGCGCGAAATCTCCAGGAGGCGCTGCGCCGGATCGACGAGGGTGCGGCGATGATCCGCACCAAGGGCGAGGCGGGGACCGGCGACGTGAACCAGGCAGTGCACCACCAGCGCAACATCAAGTCGGCGATCCGGAAGCTGGAGGGGATGACCCACGAGGAACGGGAGAAGTGGGCCCGCGAACACGAGGCGCCCGCGAGCCTGGTCCACGAGACCGCCGACAGGGGCCGCCTGCCGGTCGTCAACTTCGCCGCCGGCGGGATCGCCACGCCCGCCGACGCCGCGCTGATGATGCACCACGGCTGTGACGGCATCTTCGTCGGCTCGGGTATCTTCGGTGCCGAGAACCCCCGGGCGATGGGCACCGCCATCGTCGAGGCCGTCAACAACTGGGACGACCCCGAGACGCTCGTGGAGATCGCCTCCAACGCCGGCCAGGGGATGTCCGGCGACGCCAACGTCGACCTCCCCGAGGAGGAGAAACTCCAGGGCCGCGGCGTGTAATGGTCGAGATCCCCGTCACCGCCGAGGGCGAGGAGCCACGCACCCCGGCGGAGGTCGCCGAGGAAGAACCGGACCACTCCGGGACGGGTGGCGACGCGCTCGACACCGACCGCCCGCCCGAGGAGGTCGTCGACGACATCGACCGGCCGGTGCTCCTGTTCGACGGGGTCTGTAACCTCTGTAACTGGAGTGTCCGGACCATCGTCAAGCTGGACCGGGAAGGGGAGGTGCTCTTCGCACCCCTCCAGTCCGACGTCGGGCGGGAGCTGCTCGCGCAGGTCGGGATGGACCCCGAGTACTTCGACTCGGTTGTCCTCGTCGACGGCGACGACTACTACACCAAGTCCGAGGCCGTCCTCCGGGTCTGCCGGTTGCTGGACGGGCCGGTCCCGCTGCTGTACCCGCTCGTCTACCTGCCGGAAGGGGTCCGCGACGGCGCCTACGACCTGGTCGGCGAGTACCGCTACGAGGTGTTCGGCAAGCAGGAGGAGTGTCCGGTGCCCGAGGAGAAAGTGAGAGAGCGGTTCCTCGAGCGGTCGCTGGCGTAGGTCGCGAGCCCCCTCCGTTCCTCTCCCGGGCGGAACCCGGCGTCGACCCGCGCAGGACTGAGGCGAAACCCTCTGTGTGGCGCGGCCCCTACCTCTGCTATGCCCGACTTCGAGATGGAGTGGCGCGATGCGCTGTTCGCGAGCTGGCCGGTCGACCCCGGCCTGCTGGCACCCCGCCTGCCCGACCGACTGACCGTCGATACCTTCGAGGGTGACGCCTACCTCTCGGTCGTCCCCTTCGCGATCCGGGACATCCGTCCGGAGGGGCTGCCGGCGGCCGTCGGGCTGTCGACGCCGGAGCTGAACCTCCGGACGTACGTTTGCTGTGATGACGCCCCCGGCGTTTACTTCTTCAGCCTCGACGCCGGCGACCTGCTCGGCGTCGTCGGCGCCCGGCTGTTCAACCACCTGCCGTACTACTGGGCCGACGTCGACTACGAGCCCGACGGCCCGGCCGGGCGGAGCCGGTTCGCGAGCCGGCGGCGCACCCCCGGTGCGCGGGCGGCCCGCTTCGACGCCACCTACAGCCCCGACGGCGAACGGTTCCAGCCCGAACCCGACAGTCTGGACCACTTCCTCGTCGAGCGGTACCGCTACTTCACGGAGGGACCTGACGGGGGGATCCGCTACTCCCCGATCGAACACGACCCCTGGCAGCTCCGGCCGGCAACCTGGACCGTCAGGGAGAACACGCTGTTCCGGACCAACGGCTTCGACGCGCCGGCCGGCGAACCACACCTCGTCTACGGCGACCCGCTCGAGGTGTGGGCCGGGGCGACCGAGCGGTGGGAGTGA
>JAZKSZ010000200.1:0-3823 GCA_036625795.1 Haloarculaceae archaeon | reverse complement strand
GCGGCGGGCGTCGAGGCGCGCAACCTCGCCGGCGGGATGGACGCCTGGGGCCGGGTCCACCTGGCGCGGGTCGTCCGCGAGGAACCGACCGTCGTCCAGTACGAGCGGCCGGCGACGGGCTGTCTGAGCTACGCGGTTCTCGACGGCGGCGAGGCGCTGCTGGTCGACCCGCTGCTCGCCGGCCTCGAGGCCTACCGGCGGGACCTGGCCGAGCGCGGTGCGACGCTCGCGGCGGTCGTCGACACGCACCTCCACGCCGACCACCTCAGTGGCCTGCGCCGGCTGACGCCGGAGGGCGACAGCGCAGGTGCTGCGGGAGCCGCGGGAGCCGGCGGGGGCGACAACGGCCCCAGACGGCTGCTCCCGGACGGGATCGGCCGCCGGGAAGTGACCTACGGCGGCGAGACGCTGGGCGACGGCGAGACCGTCACCGTCGGGGGGACGGCCGTCGAGGCGGTCGCGCTGCCGGGCCACACCACGGAGATGACCGGACTCCTAGTCGGGGACATCCTGCTCGCCGGTGACTCCCTCTTTCTGGACAGCGTCGCACGGCCGGACCTCCAGGAGGGGGTCGACCCGCGCGAGCAGGCCGACCAGCTCTACGGGACGCTCCACGAACGGTTGCCCGCAGTTGGCGATGACCCCCTCGTCGCGCCCGGCCACCGGCGGCCTGAGACCGAACTCCAGGGCGGGTCCTACACGGCCCGGCTCTCGACAGTTCGCGAGCGGGTCGACGCACTCGGCTTAGACCGGGCGGCGTTCGTTGAGCACGTGCTGACCGACGCACCCCGGCCGGCCAACGTCGAGCGCATCCTCGCGGTCAACCGGGGGACCGAAACCCTCGACGCTGGTAGCAGTGAGAGCGACGACCACGGCGAGGAGTGGGTCGAGCTGGAGCTGGGGCCGAACAACTGTTCGGTCTAGCAGGGGCCGCATGTCAGACGCGGCTAGAAGGGGAGGCGGTCGCGGATCCGGTCGAAGATGTCCGGCTCCTCGTCCCCGGATTCGGCGGGGCCGACGGCGGCCTCGTCGGGGAGGATCACCGTCCGGTTGTCCTCCTCGCGAGCCTCGATGAGCGCGTCGTCTTTGAGTTCCCCGAGCGCCTCCTCCAGGGAATCGATGTCCTCGTCGACGTGCGAGCGGAGTTCGAAGACGGTCATCCCCTCCTCGTGCCGGTCGGCGAGGGCGTCGAGCACCGCCACCTCGGTCTCGTCGCGGTCCCGGTGCTCCTGCTTCGCTCGCATATGTATACGTAACGCCATCCCGAACCTTATAGTGTATGTGTTCGCGGCGGGCGCCGGCAGCCGGCAGGTGCCGCCCGGCAGTCCCGCCATCCACCCAAGCAGTACGCTTATGTGCGGCAGGCAGCCATCTCGTGACAATGAGTCTCAAGTGTTCCCTGCTCGGGCACGCGTTCGACGACGGCGAGGTCGAGCGCGAGCGCGAAGAACAGGGGAGCGAGGTGGTCATCACCATCCGCGAGACCGAGACGTGCACGCGGTGTGGGGCCGAGCGAGTCGTCTCGGAGAACAAGGAAGTCACGACCCTGGAGACCCCCTCCGACATCGTCGGCGACGACCTCTCGGAGGCGACAGAGAGCGAGGCAGCCGACGGGACGGCCGACAGGACGGCCGAGGAGGCCGGCGAGGCCGCCGGCCCGGCAGACGCGGCGGCGGGCAGCGCTGGCGGCGACCCGGCGTCCGGGTCGGGGACCGGGTCGGTTCCCTCGGCGGAGGCGGGCCCAGCGACGGGGACAGGGGCGGCGTCGGACCCAGACCCAGACCCGGACCCGGCCGCGGCGCCGGAACGCGACGCGGCCGCGAACGCGGACCCGGACCCCGAGGAGGACGACGGCGTCATCCTCGACGCAGAGGAGGAAGCGGGAGAAGCGGAGGAACGAGCGCCGGGCGAGTGGCCCGACGAGGAAGCGGAGGACGGCGGGGAGGACGCCGAGGATAACACGGTGGTGGAGTGGCCCGAAGAGGACGAGGACGACGGCGACGACTGGGCGCCGGAGACCGACACCGAGACCCCCACGGAGGTCGAGCCGACCAGCACGGCCGTGACGGTACCGGAGGGGAGTTTCTACTGCCCGGAGTGTGACTTCTCGACGCCGGTCGAGGATTCCTCGCTGCGGGCGGGGGACTTCTGCCCGGAGTGTCACCGCGGCTCGCTCGAACACCACACCTGACCCCGCCCCGCCTGCTCCGGTCATCCCGGCCCGGCCGTTCCGACCCGCTGTCAGTGCTCGTCCCCGACGCGGGGCGGTCACGCGGAGTCGAGCGGTCACGCAAAGCCGGACGGTCACGGAGCGCCGAAGCTGAACGGTGAGTGTGTCACGCATACACCCGCGAGCGCGGCCACGAAAGAGGTAAGACGCGCCCTCGCAAATGGCCGGCCATGCGCGAGTACAAGATGCGACGCGGGGAGTACCTCGAGGACCGCGTCGAGGATATGGAGGCGTTCGTCGAGGAGTACTTCGGCGAGGTGACCGGCGAAACCGAGTACAAGGACGGGACGTTGCTGGTCGTCGACGAGCCCGACAACCCCGTCTTCACGCGGGTCGTCGCCGGTACCGTCGAGTACGGCAGCAAGAAGGACAAGCTCGCCCTCGACATCGAGGAGCGGCCCGCGGAGGAGGTCATCGCCGAGGGTCACGTCGACGCCGCGGAGGACGCGGTCTCGGCGAAAAACGAGTTCCTCAAGGAAGCCACCGGCCGCGACGCCAAGTCCCGCCGGGAGTCGATGAAACGCGACGTCGAGGACGACGCCGAGACCCCCGACAACATCTGAGCCGGCGCGGCACGGTCGTCGCCTTCGGCCCGCAGACTCGCGCCTCTGTTTCTACTCCTCTAGCCCGAGGTCCTCGCTCATCGAGTTGCCCGCCCGGGGGACGCCCTTGACCGTGACCGTCTCGCCGGTCATGAACGCGGCGGCGGGGCTGGCGAGGAACTGGACGACGTCGGCGATATCCTCGGCGTAGCCGATCCGGCGGTCGACCCGCTCCCGGGGCGGCATCTCGTCGGCGTCGATCCCCAGCGTCTCCGCGACGCCGGGCGTCTGGATCAGTCCCGGCGCGATGCAGTTGACCGCGACCTCGTCTTCGGCCCACTCGACGGCCAGCGTCTCGGTCAGGTCGATGATCGCCGCCTTCGAGGCGCCGTAGTGGCTCTCACCCGGGCAGGGGTGCTGGCCGTTGACACTGGAGATGTTGATGATGTCCCCGCCCCCATTGTTTCGCATGTACTCCCCGGCTGCCTGCGTGCAGTGGCGGGTGCCGTGCAGGTTGAGGTCGACGATGGCCTTCCAGCCGTTCTCGCTTATCTCCTCGAAGTCGGCGACGAACTCGCCGCCGGCGTTGTTCACGAGCAGGTCCACGCCGCCGAACTCCTCGACGGTCGCGTCGACGAAGTCCTGGACGGCGTCGGTATCGCGGACGTTACACTCCATGGCGAAGGCCGTGCCGCCGTCTTCCTCGATGGCCTCGGCGACGGGGTCGACCCGCTCCTGGGCCCGCGAGCAGATGGCGACGTTCGCGCCCGCCTCGGCGAGCCGTTCCGCGATGCCCTTCCCGATGCCCTGGCTTGCCCCCGTGACGATAGCGTTCCGGCCGTCGACGCTGAATCTCGACATGGGATGGACTGCCGGGCGCGACACTGTATGTCTGTCGGGATCGAGGTGAGGAGAAACCGGCGAGGGGCGGGTCCCGGTCCGGAGCTACCGTCCGAGCCGCTCGCGGCTGATCTGGACGCCCGCGGGCGTGATGATGAGCTGGTCGTCGTCCTTCTGGACGATGTCGCCGCCGACCTCGCGGGCGACCTGC
>JAZKSZ010000199.1:0-3839 GCA_036625795.1 Haloarculaceae archaeon | reverse complement strand
CCGCCTCGCCGCGCCCGTTCGCACGGCACGAGGGAGCTTCGCTCCCTCGCTGCTCACAAAAACTTGGGGAAAAACACTTCGCCGCTCGTTTCACTCCCGGCGAGTGAACCGCGCGCCTGCGGCGCGCGGATGCTCTGTGACCGCAGTAACCGCCACTGCTACCACAGACTGACCGCCGCTTACTGATTTTCGATCGCGACTTTCGCGTTCTCGGTCCACGACTCCACGTCGCTCTGGAGGTACCGCTTCACCAGCGGCTCGGCGAGCGACCCGAGTACGTCCGGGCCCGGGAGGTCGTAGCTGTTGGTTAGGGTGAAGCGAGTTCCCTCGCCGTCGGCCTCGAACTCGTAGGTTGCGGTCCCTTCCATGGGCCCGCTGACCTCGAAGACCCGCTTGTGGGGCGGGTCGAGTTCCACGTCCCGGAACCCCAGGTCGAGTTCGACGCCGGCGACGGTGTAGGTAAACGTTCCCTCGTGGCCCTCGCCATCCAGCGGCTCGGCGTCGATCTCCCGGAGTCCCGGAACGACGCCGACGTGGTTGTCGGGGTCGCGCAGATACTCGAAACACTCCTCGAGCGGTGCGTCGATGTGGACAGTAGCGGTGGCTTCGGGCATACGCGACTGTAGGCCACGGGGCCTATTTGATTGTCACGCAGGCACGCCCGCGGACGGACGCTCGGAGGGCCGCGACACTCGCGAAGACACGCCGAGGTCACGGGGCGCTCACACCCGGAGGTCGTCGACCGCCCCCGACCGGATGGCGGCCGCCGCGGCCTCGTCGGCCCGCCTGACGAGTTCCGCCTCCAGGGTCGCCGGCTCGACCGTCGTCCGGGGAGTGTGTGAGAGCACGATGTGCGCGAGTTCGACCGGCAGGCCAGCCCGGGCGACGACGTGGACGCCGTAGTAGGGGTGCCCGAGCAGGTCGTAGACTGGAGTCGCGTCCATCCCGTCGAACTCCGCCAGCTTGCTGACGTCGTGGACGAGCGCACCCGCAACCACGGTGTCGAGCGAGAGGGGGAGGTCCCGCCGCTCCGTGAGCGTCTCCGCGAGCGCGAGCGCGCACTCGGTCACGTCCCGGACGTGGTCGACCAGCCGGGCCTCCTCGAGACCGAGGTCGCGCTGGGTCGGCGGCAGCCACGGAACTGCGGTGAGGTCGTCGACGTCGTTCTCTTCGATGGCCGTGGCCCAGGCCCTGACCACGCCGGTTCGGAGCTGCTCGTCCTGGACTGCCTCCAGCTCCGGAAAGGCCGCCCGGACTGCCTCTTCGGTCATACCGGCACTGCCGGTCGGCCCGGTGAAATGTCTGGCGTGGGGCCGGCTACGGGACCTCACCGTCCATCGAGCCCTCGACCCACCGCCCCGTCTCGGCACCACAGTCCCGACAGACGGCCACGACCGCCGGCTCGTCGTCGGCCCCCTCCAGCCGGTTGTCCGTCCGTTCGCCACACTCCGGACACTCACGGAGTTTGACCTGCTCGCCGTACTCGAGTGGTGCGCCCAAGGCGAGCGCACGGACGGGCTCTTCGCCCCGGTTCCAGCCGCGCTGGAACTCCCCGCGGTCGAACCGGATGACCTCGCCGGCCGCCACTGTCACGGGGCCGTCCGTGGTGTCGAACGTGGCCGTCCCCGACTGGACGTAGAAGACCTCCTCCTGGACCTCGTGGTTGTGGTAGGCAAACGAGAAGCTGTCCCCCGGCTCGAGTTCGTAGTAGTTGACCGCGAGGTCGGTGAGCCCGAGCGGTTCCGTGAGCTGACGCATCACCGCTGCCGGCTGGACGCTGTTCTCGACGCTCCCGATGCGTACCTTCTCCATACCCTCCACCTGCCCGGGCGAGTGGAAAAATCCACTCCCGCTCGGCCGTGTCGGCGCCGCGGGTCCACGGGCCGCCCGTGTCACGCGGTCACGGGGTAGCGGCAAAAGCGGGTCCTTTTTACGTCCGGACGGGAGAGTAATCGGCACAGTCTAGTGGCGGGACGTGGAAGCGTCACGGCATGACTGTCAGCGTGCTCGTGCCGTCGTCTCTCACCAGGGAGGCCGAGGACAAACGCGAGGCGACTCGCAAACTCGGCTACGTGGCCCGTGCGGCCGCGGTCTTCCGGGTGGACCGGTTGACGGTGTTTCCGGACCCCGACGGGGAACGGAAGCTGGACGGCGGGTTCGTCGAAACCGTGCTGCGGTACGCCGCGACGCCGCCGGAGCTCCGAAAGGAGGTCTGGGGTACGCGGGACGAACTGGAGTACGCGGGCGTCCTGCCGCCGCTCCGCCTCCCAACACGGACCGGCTCCGGATCCGAGGGTTCGGGGTCGTTAAGACAGGGAATCGTGACCGAGGTCGGTCCTGATGGCCGCGTGCGGGTCAATTGCGGACTGCAACACCCCATCTCCCTGCCCGTTCCCTCCAGCATGGAGGCGCCGGGGCAAGGGGAGCGCGTCACCGTCAGGGTCTCTTCGCGAGAACCGGTCCGCGCAAAACTCCTCGACGAGCCCACGCCGGGCTTCGAGGTGGAACGCGCGGACCTCGCTCCGGCACTCGCGCGCGAGGACGCCGGGCTCGCTGTCGCTGCGTCGCGACACGGCGAGCACCTCCGGGTGTCCCGTCTCGACGAACTCGTCGAGAGGGTCCGGGAGGGAGGTGACCCAGCACTGACGGTCGCCTTCGGCGCCCCCGAGCGCGGGCTACCGGCCATCCTGGATGTCGATCCGGAATCGGTCGGCGCCGGGCGCGGGGAGACCGCAGGCGACGAACACGGGTTCGACCTCTGGCTGAATACGGTTCCAAACCAGGGAAGCGAGGTGGTCCGCACGGAGGAAGCCGTCTGGGCCACGCTCGCGACGCTGACCCTCACGAGATAAGCATGCCACAACCAAACCGACCACGGAAAGGCTCACTGGGCTTCGGCCCGCGTACGCGCGCCGCCAGCGAGACCCCGCGGTTCAACAGCTGGCCCGACGACGACGGCGGGCCGGGACTGCAGGGCTTCGCCGGCTACAAGGCCGGCATGAGTCACGTCGTCATGATAAACGACGAGCCCGACTCCCCGCGGGAAGGGATGGAGGAGACCGTCCCGGTGACGGTCGTCGAGACCCCCCCGATGCGGGTCGTCGCGCTACGAGCCTACGAAGACACGCCGTACGGACAGCGTCCGCTGACGGAGGTCTGGACCGACGAGTTCCACCCGGAACTCGACCGCGCGCTGGACCTGCCGGAGGACTCGAACCCGGACGCTGCAGAGGAACAGATCTACGACGCACTCGCCGAGGGACGGCTGGGTGACCTGCGTGCGGTGACGCACACGGTCCCCAGCGACCTGCCCGGCGTGCCCAAGAAACGCCCGGACATCATGGAGAACCGCCTGGGCGGCGGGACCCTCGAGGACCGCCTGGAACACGGGCTGGAACTGCTCGAGGACCGCACCTACGACGTGACCGACGTCTTCCGCGCCGGCCAGTACGCCGACGTGGCGGGCATCACGAAGGGCAAGGGCACCCAGGGCCCCGTCAAGCGCTGGGGCGTCCAGAAGCGCAAGGGGAAACACAAGCGCCAGGGGTGGCAGCGCCGCATCGGCAACCTCGGGCCGTGGAACCCCTCGCGTGTCCGCTCGACGGTCCCCCAGCAGGGGCAGACCGGCTACCACCAGCGGACCGAACTCAACAAGCGCGTCGTCGACCTCGCGGAGGGCGAGGAGGCGAGCGTCGACGGCGGCTTCGTCAACTACGGCGACGTCGACGGCGCCTACGCGCTGGTCAAGGGCTCGGTCCCGGGGCCGGAGAAGCGTCTGGTCCGTCTGCGACCGGCAGTGCGACCGAACGACCAGCCGCGCCTCGACCCCGAGGTGCGCT
>JAZKSZ010000198.1:0-3911 GCA_036625795.1 Haloarculaceae archaeon | reverse complement strand
TCCTCTCGCCAGTCGGTGACCTCCTCCTCGTCGGCGTCGTCCAGCGCGTCCTCGTAGTAGGCCATCGGGTGGGCGATGGTCTCACACCGGTCGTCCATGTTGACACAGTCGCCGTAGGACTGCATCGTGGCACAGGAGGGCGGGGAGTACTCGGTGGGACTGGTCTGGCCGCGGATGTGGTTGACCTGGTAGCGGGTGGCCTCCTCGCCGAAGCCGGGGTTGACCTGGAAGAGGTCGACGATGTCGTCGGTCGACATCCCGATGCTCGTCAGGAAGGAGGCGATGGCAAACCGGGAGTGGTGTTCGAGGTGCTCGCCCTTCTGGACCCGGTCGAGCAGCGCGCGCATACACGGCGGGAACAGCTCGGGGACGACGGTGTCGATGTCGCGGGTGAAATCCAGGTCCGCCAGTAGCTCCGCGAGGTACTCCACGGGCCCCGACAGTTCCTCGGCGATGGGCTCGGGGACCGACAGCGGGAGCCCCTCGGCGACCCGTTCGCGGACCGCCGCCTCGAGCAGCACGTCCAGCTCCCCCTCCTCCAGGGGGACCTCGCCGTCGCTGAGTTCGCGGTTGACCAGCCGCCACTCGTCGTCGCGCTGGTCGGCTGCGAGTTCGAGGTAGGTCCCCACCGAGACCCGGTACTCCCCGTCGACGGCCCGCACGGCCCCGGTCAGGTCGAACTCCGCGAGCAGGTCCGCCCGCGTGAGGCTGGTGTCGGCGGTCGAGCGCAGTTCAGTCTCCGTGGTGAAGTCCGCGGTGAAGCGCTCGTGGGCCGTCCGCGCCTCCGCCCGGGCGTACTTCCGGGTGAGGACGTGTTCGTCGACCAGCGACACGAGTACTCGAGCGACCGGATAGGAGAGCAACTCCACGCGCGGCCGGCGGTGAGGGTCGCCGACCGTCCCCTCTTCCAGGGCGTACTCGACGCGGTCGACGGCGCGCTCGACGGCCGGGCCACCCTCGGCGACCAGCGTCGCCAGGTCGACCCCCGCCTCCTCGACGGCGGCGCGGGCCTCGTCTAGAAACGGGTAGCGCGCGTGCAGCGGCTCCATCGGCCACGTCTTTGCGCACGCCGGCGAATAAACCTCCCGGTGGGTGGTCCGCCGGGTCGATACGCCGGCGTCACTCTTCGAGCAGGTCCTCGATGACCTCGCTTTCCCCGCCGTCGCCGACGGCCTCGCGGACGCGGCGGTACTCCCGCCGGCTCACCTCGACGGTCTCGGTGCCGCCGTCGCGGGTCACCTCCAGGGTGACCGTCCCTGCGGGGCTGTTGCGCCGCCGGAAGGTGGCAAGTGCGGAGAAGACGAAAGAGAGCGCGACCCCGCCCCCGAGCGCGTAGACGGCGGTGGTCTCGAACGCCATCCCGCCCGGGCCGGTCCACTGGGTCGGGTAGGCCGTCCAGAACAGCCAGACGCCGACCAGCGTGAGGGCGCTCCCGGCGACGACGCCCAGCCGGGCCCGCGTGCTCGCGGGGAGGACGAGGACGACCGCGAGCAACATTGCGGGGATGCCAAGCCCGGCACAGAGCCCGGCGTACCGGCGGGCGGCGTAGGACTCGCCGGCGACCGCAACCAGCAGGATGCCGACGAGCACCGCCAGCGCGCCCGCCGCTCCGAGGGCGGCGCCGCCGAGCACGCGGCGCGGGTCCCGGTCAGTCGGCGTCCGGCTGTACGCCTCGTCGAGACGCTGCATACCCGACAGTTACCGTCCACGTACAAAACGATGCGTCAGACGCACGTGCGACGGCTTCGACTTCCGGGAGCCGACAAAAGGGAGCGCGGAAGCGGACGTGCTGACGTGGGCGGGTCAGTTGCTCTGGATCCGGGGGGCGAGCATGTAGGTGACCGTGCCCTGGCCCTCGGCGATGTCGAAGTGGAGCTTGACGGGGAACTCCTCGCCCAGCTCCATGGTCACCTCGGCGTCGCCGGGGATCGCGGAGTTCATGTCGTCGAGATAGTCGAGCGAGAACAGCGAGGAGGCGGGGCCGACGGTCAGGTCGATGAGGTCCTCGGCGTCGAGTTCGAGGTGGACGTCGTCGGTGTCGCCCTCCGCTTTCACGTAGAAGACCTCCTCGGTCTCGTCGACTCCGAGTTCGATGTGGTCCGAGACCATGTCCGCGGCGGTCACGGCGCGGTCGATATCGCGGCCCTCGATGACGATCTCCGCCGGGAGGTCCAGGTCCGGCAGGTCCGGCTCCTCGCGGATCGACTCGGGGTCGATGAGCGCCAGCGTGTACTCCAGGCCGTCGATGGAGATGTGGAGCTTGCGGGTCTCCTCGTCGAGTTCGAGGTGGACGAGCTGGCCGGCGTCGGCCATCCCGGCGATGTCCTGGAGCCGGGCGAGATTGACGCCGATCAGCCCGCCGTCGGTCTCGTAGGACTCGAAGGCCGCTGCGTCCAGGGTCAGGTCGACCATCCCGACGTTGGCGGGGTCGACGGCCCGGATCTCCAGCCCGTCTTCCTCGAGGTGGATCTTGCACTCCTCGACCAGCACGCCCACGGAGCCCAGCGTCGCCTGGAGCGTGTCCGCGCTCACGATGGCGTTGAACATCTTGACGCGAGATACGCCCGCATCGGTTAAAAACCCCGCCGTCTCGGATTCGTGGGTGTGCGCGTCGCTTTGACGGCGCCGGCAGCCGATCGGACCCACCTGCCGGCCTCCCCCGCACCCGGCATCTCTTCACTCCCGGTACCGGGCGGTCCACTTCGGAACCGACCGCGAAAAGAGGCCGAGGCCGACCGCGCCCAGCAGCACGCCCCCGGCGGCCAGTCCACCCAGGACCGGGGCGGACAGGTCGACGGCGAACCCCACCAGGAGCACGGGCACCAGCGGGACGACCATGGCGGCCCCGAAGACCGCGTAGAGGGCGGTATCGAACAGGAACTCGTCGGGGGAGAGGCCGGTCAGGAAGACGGTCACACCGAAGATGTAGCAGGCCACACCGACCAGCAGGGCGGCCCCGACGGCTGCCTCCAGCGGCTGACTGCCGCGCCAGGCCAGTGCGAGGGCATAAAAGCCCAGCCCGACCAGCGGACCGAGCAGGAGAAACGCGCGGAGCTTCCCGGCGAACACGTCGCCCACGCTCAGGGGGTGGGCGAGGTAGGCGTCGACGTCCTCGGCCTGCGTCAGCCAGTTGTACGTCGTGAAGCCCGAGAGGCCGAGGACGGCCCCGAAGGAGACCCCGACCGAGGGGGAGACGCCGGTGATCTGGCCGGCCAGGTCGACGAGGGCGGCGGTGACGCCGAAGAGGATGGCACCGGAAAAGAGGACCTTCCCGACCCCGCCGGCGCTGCGGTGGACGTCCAGTAGTGTCTTCGCCGCGACCGGGTCGCCGACCCGCCCCAACCAGCGCCGGAAGACGGGGGCGATAGTGCGAGTCCCCGGGCGGGTCGTCGGTCCGAAGGTGAGCGCGCCGACGACGAACACCGCGACGACGAGTGCCGCTGCCCCGCCGACCCGCGGGAGCGTCGGCGCGAGGAAGGCGCCGTAGGGGGTGTAGGCGACGACGTCGACCCCGCCGGCCCACGCGGCCCCGGCTGCGGCGCCCACGCCTGCGAGGCCCGCCCAGCCCGGCAGCCCCAGCCGCGACAGCCCCAGGCCGGCAAGCGTCGTCCCGATGCCGAGCACGAAGGTGAGCGTCAAAGTCGCCCACACGAGCAGGACCGACATCGCAGCCCCGGCCACTCCGCTGGCTCCGGCAGTCGCGCCGACTACCTCCCCTCCCGCGAGCACGGCCGGTAGCGTCCCCAGTGCCATTGGCAACAGGAACAGCGCCGTGTAGTAGACGACGTCTTTGACGACGAAGATGCCGAGTAGCCGACCCCGGGAGAGCGGCAGCGTGCGGGCCGAGAAGACCAGCAGCGTCAGGTCGCCGAGCAGCCCCCGGAGCGCGTCCCGGCCGACGAGCCCGATGG
>JAZKSZ010000197.1:0-3933 GCA_036625795.1 Haloarculaceae archaeon | reverse complement strand
TGACGTCCACGATGAGGTCGGCGAGCACGCCGAACAGGGCCACCTGGACGCCGAAGAGCACGGCCACGCCGGCCACGACCGCGATCACCTCGTGGGAGATGCCCCGCGTGACCCACTCGACGCCCACGTAGGCCGCGAGCACGACCCCGACGAGGGTACTCGCCGCGCCGACACTCCCGAAGTAAAACAGGGGGTTGTTCGTCTTTGCCATCTGATAGAGCGTGATGATGATCGTCGCCCCGTCGCGGACGGGGCTGAGGTTGGTTTCCGAGTCGTCCGGCCGGGGTTCGTAGGTGACCGGCACGACAGTCGTCTCGACGCCGTGTTTGACACACTCGACGGCCAGTTCGGTCTCGATGCCGAAGCCATCGGCGGTGAGCATGAACCCCTCCACGGAGCGTCGGGTAAAGGCCCGGTAGCCGCTGAGGACGTCCCGGAAGTTCTTGCCGTGGATCCGCCGGAACGCGCGGTTGATGATCCCGTTTCCAACCCGGTTGAGCCGGCTCATCGCGCCGGGCTGCATGTCCGCGAAGCGGTTCCCGATGACGTGCTCGGCCTCGCCGGCGAGCAGCGGCTCGACCATCCGGCCGGCATCCTCGGGGCGGTACGTGGCGTCGCCGTCGACCATCAGGACGTAGGGCGCCTCGACGTAGCCCAGCGCCTCCCGGACCGCCTGACCCTTGCCCGTTCCCGACTGTTCGATGACCCGAGCGCCCGCCTCCCGCGCGAGTTCCCGGGTCCCGTCGGTCGACCCGCCGTCGACCACCAGCACCCGCTCGAAGCCCTGCTCCCGGAACCGCCCGACGACGTCGCCGATGGTGCTCGCCTCCTCGTAGGTCGGCACCAGCACGCAGACGTCGTCGTACTCGTCCATCGTCGGTCTCTATGCCGGTTCCCCGGAAAAAGCTACTTCCTCGGGGCGGCGAACGCAAGCCGTTTGACCGCCGCTGCCCTACCGGGGGTAGTGACCGGATCCGACAGCGAGCGCCCGACTGGGGAGGACTCGGAGTTCGGCGGCGACGAGCGCGACGCCTTCTTCGACGCGTTGGAGGCTGTCGGCCGCCCGCTCGTGACCGCGACGCGGTACGCCCAGCAGCGCGATACCAGCCAGGAGGCGGCGAGCGAGCGCCTGGCGGCCCTGGAAGCCGAAGGCGCCGTCGAGCGGCTGGACGTCTCGGCGGACCCGGTGGTCTGGTACCCTGGCGAGTGGCAGGACCTGGCGAGCCGCGAGCGGGTGATCGTCTTCCCCGAGCGCCGGCAACTCGTCGTCGACCAGCCGACGCAGTTCACCCGCGCACAGCTCTCCCAGTTCGCCCACCTCGTCGACACCACCGGCTCGGGCTCGTACCTCTACGAGATCCGGCGAGAGGACGTCTGGCAGGCCCCTTACGAGTCCCTGGAAGACCTGATGGAGACGGTCCGGGACGTGCTGCCCGAGCGGGAGCCCGCGCTGGCGGAGTTCATCGCCGACCAGTGGACGCGCGCGAACCAGTTCGTCCTCCGGACCCACGAGGACGGCTACACCGTCCTGGCGGCCGAGACTCCCGAGCTGATGGGCAACGTCGCCCGCGAGGAACTCGACGACGGCCAGCTCCGGGCACCCATCGACGAGGAGACGAGCTGGGTCGCCGAGGAGAAAGTCGCCGAAGTGAAACGGGTCCTCTACGAGGCCGGCTACCCCGTACGCGACGAGCGGGACCTCGAGACCGGCGAGCCCCTCCCCGTGGACCTGCACCTCGAGCTCCGTGACTACCAGCGGGAGTGGGTCTCACAGTTCCTCGAGACCAAGTCGGGCGTGCTGGTCGGGCCACCGGGCAGCGGCAAGACCGTGGCTGCGATGGGCATTCTCGCCGAACTCGAGGGTGAGACGCTGATTCTCGTCCCCGGCCGCGAACTCGCGGGCCAGTGGCGCGACGAACTCCTGGCGCACACCACGCTGGAGCCCGAGCAGGTCGGGGAGTACCACGGCGGCTCGAAGGAGATCCGGCCGGTGACCATCGCCACCTACCGGAGCGCGGGGATGGACGAGCACCGCCAGCTGTTCGACAGCCGTGAGTGGGGGCTCGTGGTGTACGACGAGGTCCACCACATCCCCGCGCCGGTCCACCGCCGGAGCGCAGACCTCCAGAGCCGGGCCCGCCTGGGCCTCTCGTCGACGCCCGTCCGGGAGGACGACCGCGAGGAGGAGATCTACACGCTCGTCGGCCCACCGATCGGCACGGACTGGGACGCGCTGTTCGAGGAGGGCTTCGTCGCCGAGCCCGAGGTCGAGATCCGCTATGTCCCCTTCGCCGACGAGGCCGGCGACGCATACGCGGCCGCGGAGGGTCACGAGCGCCGGCAAGTCGCGGCGGCGAACCCGGCGAAGACGGCGGAGGTCGAGCACCTGCTCGGCCGCCACCCCGAAGCGAAGGCGCTGGTGTTCGTCGAGTACCTGGAACAGGGACGTGACCTCGCCGCCACGCTGGATGCACCCTTCGTCAGCGGCGAGACACCACACCACCGGCGGGAGAAACTGTTCGAGCGGTTCCGGGAGGGAGCCGAGCCGACCCTCGTCGTCTCGCGAGTCGGCGACGAGGGGATCGACCTCCCGAGCGCGCAGGTGGCGGTCGTGGCCTCCGGGCTGGGCGGGTCCCGCCGGCAGGGCGCCCAGCGGGCGGGCCGGACGATGCGCCCGACCGGGAGCGCGCGGATGTACGTCCTCGCCACTCGGGGGACTCGCGAGGAGGAGTTCGCCCGCCAGCGGATGCGTCACCTCTCGGAGAAGGGGGTTCGCGTCACCGAACGCGACAGCGAAACCGACAGCGGGTCCGTGCCCGACGCCGACGAAACAGCTGACGACGGTCGCTAGACGACCACGACGACGCCTTTCATGCCGAGGCCCTTGTGTGGCCGGCAGAAGTAACGCGAGAGTCCGGTCGAGTCGAAGGTGTGTTCGAAGTTGACGCCGGCTTCGGCGTAGAGTTCACTCTCGTAATCCCCTCCCTCGTGGACGACGTTGTGTTGCTGACCCTTCCCGGTCCACTCGAACTGGATGGTCGTGCCGGCATCGACGATGACCGCCGGCGGGGAGAAGGCGTAGTTCCCGCCGTTTCCTTCCACGCCGACCGCGACAGTCACCGACGAGGAGCCCTGTTCGTCGACCACCGTCCCGTCGTAGTTACTGACATTCGAGAGGTACTCGTCGACGGCGGCCTGGTCGAACTCCGGCCCCGAACCGCCGCTGTCCATCGGCGTGTTCTGGCTGTCGCCGCCACTGCCACCGCCGCCGGCTCCGGGCGACTCGTCGCCACCGTCAGTTCCGGTCGTACAGCCGGCGAGCAGCCCCGCAGCCGCGAGGCTCCCGATGCCCCCAAGCACTGTCCGGCGCTCTACTGAGCGACCCGTAGTCTGGTCATCCATTGGCACTCTTTTTAGGGGATTGAGACGATTAAAGTGGCCGATAGCGTTCCCACCGCCTGGGAACAGGCCCCGAATTATTGGGGGGACTCGGTCTTACCTGTGCCCATGCCAGGCATTCGAACGGAGCTGGTGTTCGACGAGGCTGATGGGTGTCCGGTGGCAGAGGCGACCGAAGCGGTCCCGGGACCGGTCACGGACATCACCTGGAACGGGAACGGTGACGGTGGCACGGTCACCGAACAGGTGACGACCACCACCGAGATGGACGACACGGGGGAGTTCGACCCCGTCTTCGACTACGGGAGCCGCCGGGTCTACGAGTTCGAACGCGAGTCCGACGGTTGCATCTGCGAGGTCGTCGAGCAGGAGGTCGGACCGGTAACTGACGTCCACGTCGAGGGGGGGTCGCTCCACCTCACGTTGCACCTCGCGGACCTCAGCGACCTCCGTGAAAAGCTCGACGAGTTCCGCGAGCGGTTCGGGTCGGTCCACATCGAGTATCTCGTCCAGGGCCGGGAGGACGACGACGAA
>JAZKSZ010000196.1:0-3938 GCA_036625795.1 Haloarculaceae archaeon | reverse complement strand
ACCCGGATCGTCGACCCCAGCGAGAGCGAGAACGCGACGGCGAACGGCTGAGGCGGGCGGTCACCCGTCGGCGTCGTCGTCGGGGTCGGCGAGGTAGTCGTCCTGGACGGCGACCACCTCCCCGGAGTCCGCGCAGTCCGCGTAGCGGGCCAGCGGCTCGGCGTTGAGTTCGAGGAAGGTGTCCCCCCACGCGAACGTCTCCAGGACCTCCTCTGCCTGGTCGCGGTGGCCGAGAATGACAAGCGCACCGGCGAGGGCCTCGGCGGTGTTCAGCCTGAAGGGCGTCCCGTAGTTGACCGGGTTGGCGGCGACGAGGAAGGGCAACGAGCGGTGGGGGCCGTCGAGCCGGAAGGCCTCCTCGGTGGCCGTCTCCCAGGAGCAGTCGAGCGCCACCAGCCGGTCGCGGTCAGCGTCAGCCGGCGAGAGCGCCCGGTCGGCGAAAGGGTCGAGGACGACGCCCGGCGGCGTCTCCCCGGCCGAGCGGTGGAGGGTCGCGTGGCCGAGGTGAGCGAGTCGCCGGGCCGTGCACTTCTCGGGGTCGTCGTCGCCCTCGTAGCGGACGTGCAGTTCCACGCGTTCCCTACCGCGCCGCCGGGCAAAAACCGTCCGCCCGACTCCCCGTCGTCCACCCCGGCTGCGTCCCGACACGCCGAGCCGGCCCGGACAGTTAAGTAGACGAGACGGGTAGGCTGGGTGATGATCGAAGAGGGCGAAGAGGCACCCGACTTCCGTTTGCCCGCCGTCGTCGACGGCGAGCGCCGCGAGGTCGGTCTGGCCGACCACCTCGAGGAGAACGTCGTGGTACTCGGATTCTACCCGGGCGATTTCAACCCCGCCTGCGACGGGGAGTCGACCGACCTCGACGAACTCGACCTCTTCACGATGCAGAAAGACGTCGCCGTCCTGGGGATCTCGGGCGACAGCGTCCACAGCCACCGCGCCTTCGCCGACGAGTACGACCTGCACGTGCCGCTGCTGGCGGACATCCACGGAGAAGTGACCGAAGCCTACGGCGTCGCCGCCGGCGACCCCGGCTACCTGACCCGCCGGGCCGTGGTCGTCATCGACCCGGAGGGGGTCGTCCGGTACGCCTGGGCCGCCGAGTCCCTCGAGGGGCTGCCGGAGGTCGACCGGGTGCGCGGCGCCGTCGAGAGCGTCGGCGGCGGGGGGATGGCGCTGGCTCGCTACCGGGTGGGCCACGCCCACTACGTCGAGGGCCGGCGCGCGTTCAGCAGCGCGACGGGCGGGTTCGAGGACCGCGAGTGGCTGCTGGCGAAACACGACTTCGCGCAGGCGGCCGAGGAGTTCGCCGAGGCCGCCGACACGTTCGACACCGCCGTCCGATTCGCCGACCGCGACGGCCACGAGGCCTACTACGAGCGCGCCGGGCGGAAGGCCGAGGAGCTCAACCGGGCCGCGGAGTGGCTCGCCGAGTCGGCCGGTGCCTTCGCCAGCGGGGAGGGCCGGGAGGGCGAACGGCTCCGGGCCGACGCCGAGACGCCCCTCGAGACCGCCCGCGAAATCCCTGACCCCGTCGCGCCCGAGGAGGTCCCGCCCGACGACCTCCCGGGGGACGGGACAACGGGGCGCGAGGCAGGGGACTCGGCGGCGCTGGTCGGCGGGGTCGAGGACGGAGCCGGTTCGGCGGTGCAGGACGGGTCCGGCGGGCCCGAACCCGGCAGCGACCCCGTGGCGGGCATTCCGGCGGACAGCGACTCCGTGGCGGGGGTCCCGGCGGACAGCGACCCCGCCAGCGGGGCCGACACGGCAGCCGCGGAGGCGTTCACCCGGAGCGCCGGCAGCGACGGTGGGAGTGCGGACGGCGAGCGCGGGGACGGGAGCGATGGCGGCGAGAGCGAGGCCCACGACGACCCCGACAGGATAGACGACGCGGAGCTGGCGGAGATCGCCGCGGAACTCGAGAAGCAGAGCCGCACGGACGCGGACACCACAGGTACCGACGGCCCCGAAGGCAGCGAAGGGTCCAGCGGGACCGAGGCGGTGGACGGCGAGGTCGACCTCGACCTGTCCGACCCGGCTGACGGTGACGCCGACGGGGGGACAGGCAGCCAGGGGGCGGATGCTGCCGGGAACGGAACGGGCGGCGAGCACGAGTCGGCGGGGGACGACGGGTCGGCGTGACGCCAGACGTTCCCGACGAGCCCGTCGCGCAGGCCCGGGCCTATTACCGGGCACTCGACGACGGGGACTACGGCCTGCTCGGAGCGCTGCTCGCGCCCGGATTCGTCCACGAGCGTCCGGACATGACCCTGGAGGGACGCGAGCGGTTCGTCCGGTTCATGCGGGAGGAGCGGCCCTCGACCGACACGACCCACCCCGTCGACGGCGTCTACCGCCGGAGCGGGCGCAAGTCGACCGGCCCCACCGAGGTGGCCGTCCGTGGCCGGCTGCTGGCGGCCGACGGGCGGGAGCTGACCGGCTTCGTCGACGTGTTCACCTTCGAGGACGGGCGGGTGGTCCGCCTGCGGACCTACACGGACTGACGTCCCGGCCGGGCGGACTGAGCCGGACCGGCCATCGTCGGGGCGGTCGCTGCGTTACTCGCGGTCGCCGGCCCCCACGGCGCTCTCCCCGACGGGCTCGTGGCCCTCGATTCGCTCCTGGCTCATGTAGGGGCGCAGCGCCTCGGGGACGGTGACGGTCCCGTCGGGGTTCTGGTAGTACTCGAGGACGGCCACCGCGACCCGTGGGACCGCGAGCCCCGAGCCATTGAGGGTGTGGAGGTACTCGGCGGACTCGTGGCGCTCGGGGCGGTAGCGCAGGCCGGCCCGCCGGGCCTGGAACGCCTCGAAGTTCGAGACCGACGACACTTCGAGCCACCGGCCGCCGACCTCGGGCCCGTCGGGCATGTCGTCGGCCGGCGCCCACACCTCGATGTCGTATTTCTTGGCCTGCGAAAAGCCCATGTCGCCGGTGCACATCGTCAGCACCCGGTAGGGGAGGCCGAGGCGTTGCAGGACTGCCTCGGCCTCCGAGAGCAGCCCCTCCAGGCGGTCGTAACTCTCCTCGGGGCGGACGAAGTTGACGAGTTCGACCTTGTTGAACTGGTGGACGCGGACGTACCCCCGCGTTTCGGTGCCGTGCTCGCCCGCCTCCCGCCGGAAGTTCGGCGAGACGGCCTGGTGTTTGAGCGGGAGGTCGTCGTCGAGCAGGATCTCGTCGCGGTACATGTTGGTGACCGGCACCTCGGCGGTCGGGAGCAGCCAGAGGTCGTCGTCGTCGTAGTCGTCGTCGGGGCGGGCGCCCACGCGGTAGGCGTCCTCGGCGAACTTCGGCAGCTGGCCGGTCCCGCGCATCGACGCCGAGTTCACCGGAATAGGGGGAAAGACGTCGGTGTACCCCTGCTCGCGGTGGACCTCGAGCATGAGCTGTATCAGGGCGTACTCCAGGCGTGCGCCCTCGCCCTTGAGGAACTGGAAGCCGCCGCCGGCGACCTTCGCGCCGCGCTCGAAATCCAGAATGTCGAGCTCCTCGCCGAGGTCGTAGTGGGGGACCACCGGGTCCGGAAGGTCACGCGGGTCCTCGAACCCCTCCCGGTAGCGCTCGACGTTGTCGGCCTCGCCGTCGCCGACCGGGGCGGAGTCGTGGGGGACGTTCGGCAGTTCGAGCAACAGCGCCTCCAGCCGCGACTCCAGGTCGTCGGCCTCCTCCTCGACCGCTTCCAGTTCCGCCTTCAGCTCCTGGGACCGTTCGATCGCCTCCTGGGCCTGCTCCTCCTCGCCCTCGCGTTTGAGCTCGCCGATCCGCTCGGAGACCTCGTTGCGTTCCTGGCGGAGGCCGTCGCCGCGGGCCTTGAGCTCCCGCCACCGTTCGTCGACCGCGAGGAGTTCGTCGAGGTCGACCCCGGTGACGCCCTTCTTCGCGATGGCGTCCCGGACCGTCTCGGGGTGCTCCCGGACGAACTGCCTGCTGAGCAT
>JAZKSZ010000007.1:0-21221 GCA_036625795.1 Haloarculaceae archaeon | reverse complement strand
TCGGTGCCGTCGTCGAGCACGCCCTTGATCCGGAGGTCGAACTCGCCCTCGACCTCGCCGTGCTCGGAGCACCGGCCGTTCTGGAGGACGCGCGTGCACTCGGCCTCCGGGCAGCGCTTGATCAGCCCGGAGCCGGACTGGATGTCCACCAGCGCGCCCTCCACCTCGATGGCGTCGTCGCCGACCTCGATGTCCTCGTCGAGTTCCTCGATGACGGTCGTCCGGTTGAGTTTCACCGAGAACCGACCCTGATACTCGTCGGTGACGACGTTCCGGAGGTCGTAGACGGCTCCCTCTTCCAGGCTCGGGAGGTCCGATTTCGACCACTTGGTGAATTTCACCGTTCCGGTCTCGTCGCCGAGCAGGCCGACCTGGGCGACGGCGTCGCTGGTGGCGTCCCAGAGGTCGACGACCTTCGCGGTGAGGTCGACCCACTGCTCGGGGGCGTCGATGTCAGCGACCTGGACGCGGTCGTTCCCGCCGCCGGAGATCTCCTCGCGGTCCATCCCGGCCTCGTCGAGGTAGGTGTTCGTGACGCTGCGCCGGGCCTCGCTGATGGGGACCTTGTACTCGTTGACCAGCGTATCGAGACGCTCGGTCACCTCCTCGACGCTCACGTCGAGGTGGTCCGCAAACTGTTCGTGTATCTCGCTCGCGTGGGTACGCAAATCTGTCTCACTCATGGCTTGCACTGTCTCCGGTCTGTGTTTCGGTGGGAGACATACGTCGATTCACGCCCGATAGTATAAAAGGTTCCGCAGGCGGGGTGAAAGTGTATCCGCAGGACAGCACCGTTCCGGTCGCGTAACCACGCCGGCTCGCTCCGTGCTACGCGTCCTCGCCGCGGAGCCTCCGGCGCTGGATCTTGCCGGTCGTGGTCGTCGGGAGTTCGTCGACGAAGTCGATCTCGCGTGGATACTCGTGTTTCGCCAGGTTCTCGCGCACGAGGTCGCGGATCTCCCCGCGAAGGTCGTCGTCGCCCTCGACTCCGTCGACGGGCTGGACGAAGGCCTTGATCACCTCGTTGCGCGTCTCGTCGGGGACCCCGACGACGCCGGCCTGCTCGACGTCGTCGTGTTCGAGGATGGCGCTCTCGACCTCGCCGGGCCCGACTCGGTAGCCCGAGGTGATGATCACGTCGTCGTCGCGGGCCTTGAACCAGAAGTACCCCTCGTCGTCCCGGTAGCCCAGGTCCTCCGTCAGGTGCCAGTCCCCGCCCTCGGGGTCGGTGACGGTCACCTCGGCGCTCTTCTCCGGCCGGTTCCAGTACTCCTTGAACACGACCGGGTCGTCGGCATCCCGGCGGACCGCAAGCATCCCGACGTCCCCCTCCGCACGCTGCTCGCCGGTCTCGGAGTCGACGACAGCCACGTCGTGGCCCGGTACGGGCTTGCCCATGCTGCCGGCCTGGGCGGGGAACCACTCCCGGCAGTTCGTGACCAGGAGGTTCGCCTCCGTCTGGCCGTACAGCTCGTTGACCGCCACGCCGTCGAGCGTCCCGTCGGCCCACTCCAGGATCTCCGGGGTGAGCGGCTCCCCGCCCGAACAGACCGCCTTCAGGTCGAGGTCGTACTGCTGTTCGGGGTCGTCGACGGTCATCATCATCCGGATGGCGGTCGGCGGGAGGAAGGCGTCGGTGACGCCGTGTTCCGCCGCGATCTCGAAGGCCTGCTCCGCGTCGAACCCCTCCATGGGGTAGCCCACGACGGGGCGGCCGTAGTGCCAGGCCGGGAAGACCAGGTCGCCCAGCGCGCCGATCCACGCCCAGTCCGCGGGCGTCCAGAACACCGAGTCGTCGACGTCGCGCTCGAAGTACATGTAGAAGGCCGGACAGTGGCCGACCCAGACGCTGTGGCCGTGGAGGACGCCCTTCGGCGGGCCGGTCGAGCCGCTGGTGTACATGATGATCGCGGGCGTCTCCGGCCCCGTTTCGGCGAGACTCATGCTCCGGGGGTACCCCCGCCGGAGCGCCTCGAAGCTGTGGGCGTCCCCGGGCTCGTCGGCGTCGACGGCAACGACGTACTCCAGGTCGGGGCAGTCCGCGGCGGCCTCCCACACTGTGTCGAGGACCGACTCGTCGGTGACGACCACCTTGGCGCCGCTGTCCTCGAGCCGGTGCTGGAGCGCGTCGGCGCCAAAGAGGACCGACAGCGGTAGCGAGACCGCCCCGAGCTTCCAGCAGGCGAGGTGGGTCAGCGGGTTCGCCGGCTTCTGGGGGACGACGACCCCGACGCGGTTGCTGCGGTCGACCCCCATGTCGGCCAGAGCGTGTGCGACCTGGGTCGACAGGTCGTCCAGGTCCTCGAAGGTGTACGTCTCGCCGTCGCCGTCGGGGTCGTGCTGGTACAGCGCCGGCCGACCGGTGCGGTCGTGCTTGCGCAGGCAGTCGTACGCGATGTTGTAGTCCGCCGGCAGGTCCCAGGTGAACTCCTCCCGGGCGCGCTCGTAGCTGTCATAGTTCAGGCGAACGTCCCACGCCATACGCCGCCGTTGGCGCGCCGCCGGCTTGTAACCCAGGGGCGGGAGCGGCTCGTAGCAGAGCCCGGTCCCGGTCGGACGGCTGCAGTCGCGGATAGCCGGAGGGTCTTTGTGGCTGTCGGCCCCAGCAGTCGTATGAGCGACCCGGACGGGATCGCGGGCTTTCTCCGCTCGAAACTCCGGGCGGCGGGCCGGCAGTACGCCGAGGCCAGGGAGGCCTACGGCGAGGGGAAGGCGGCCGCTGTCACGGACCTGCCGACCGACGAGGAGGGACGAGCGAAGCTGGTCTGTCGCCGGTACGCAGAGCGCCGCGCCGTTGCCCTCGACGGGGAGGGGCGACCGGCCTGCTACGAGGACCACCCCGACTGCGAGGGGTGTCTCGAGGACATCCGCGACGGGACGGTCCAGACGTGGGAGTGACCGTCGTCGCGGTCGTCCTGGCCGGCGGCACCGGCACCCGCCTGTACCCGGCCAGCCGCCCCGACCGCCCCAAACAGCTGCTCGCGCTCGGGAGCGAGTCGTCGCTGCTCACCCGGACCGTCGACCGCGCTGGGTTCGCCGACCAGCGGTATGTCCTCACCCGCCCCTCCCTGGCGGATGCCGTCCGCGAGCACGCCTCCGGCGCGGCGGTGCTGACCGAACCCGAACCCAGAGACACCGGCCCCGCGCTCGTCTACGCCGCCCACCGGGTCCGCGAGCAGGTCGGCGACTGCGTGCTCGTCTGTCTGCCGAGCGACCACCAGGTCTCGGGGGACTTCGCGCCGACGATGGAGCGCGCCGCCGCCGTCGCCGCCGACACGGGCCGGCTGGTCACCCTCGGGGTCGAACCCTCGCGGCCGGCGACGGGCTACGGCTACATCGAACCCGGCGCGGACCGGGGGGAGTACCGCGAGGTCGCCCGCTTCGTCGAGAAACCCGACGGCGAGGCCGCGCAGCAGTACGTCGAGGCGGGGTGGCTCTGGAACGCCGGGATGTTCGCGTGGACGCCCGACGCCCTGCTCGGCGCCGCCCGGGACTCGCCGCTGGCCCCGCTGGTCGAGGCGCTGGACGCGGGCGAGCCGGCGGCGGGCTTCGAAGCGGTCGAGGCCGTCAGCGTCGACAACGCGGTGCTGGAGCGAGCGGACGACGTCGCCGTCGTGCCCGCGGACTTCGCGTGGGACGACCTGGGGTCGTGGGACGCGGTCGGCCGCGTGCTCGAGGCGGACGCGGACGGGAACGCCCGCCTGGGGGAGACGCTCGCAGTCGACGCTGCGGACTGCGTGCTGGCCGCTGGCGAGGACAGTCACGTCAGCGCCGTCGGCGTGGAGGGGCTGGCAGTGGCGAGCTACGACGGCCGGACGCTCGTGGTCCCCCGGGAGGACGCCGAGCGGGTCCGCGAGGTCGTGCGGCGGCTGGAGAGTAGCGGGGACGGCCGAGGATCCAAGCACTGATATCTGCCCGCCACCGTGGTTCAGCGATGGCGGGGAATCACGACCCACTGTCGGTTACTGTGGAGGACGGCGAGGTCGTCCTGTCGGTGTTCAACATCGACACGTACGACTCGGCCCGGGTCCGACTCGACCCCGAGGAGGCACAGGCCCGCGCAGACGAACTCCTCGAGGCGGTCGACGGGCTGCTCGAGGGGCGGGAAGGTGGCGTGCCCGAGGACGCCGAGACCAGCGAGGCCGGCTCCGAGGACACAGAGCACCGCAGTCAGATGGGGATCCCCCCGGGCGCACCCTCCGCGACCCCGTTCCGGGCCTGAGGTGCCCCGCGGCGCGTCTCGCGCTTACTTTTCCGGCAGGACGTGTAGTCCGGCCCGGCTCTTCAGGACGGTCACGGTCTCGGCGTCGGGGTCGAGGTAGTCCGGCCTGGCGATGGTTTCGGCCTCGTAGGTCTCGGGGTCGAGCACCTGGACGGCGCGCTCGTCCTCGACGGCAACCAGCGTCGTCTCCTGGCCGTCGGCGCGCCAGCCCAGCCGTGTGGCGTCGGGCTGGTCGCCGTCCTCGAAGGCGGCCTCGTAGTCCTCGCCGGTGGTCAGCCGCACGCCCTTCAGGTTCCCCTGGACGCTGCGGACGAGCACTGGCCCCTCGCCGTCACCGGGGTCGACCACCTCCCCGGGCCGGTAGGCCGGCAGCCGGGCGACGTAGGCCATCCGGTAGACCCGTTCGCCGTCCTCCTCGGTGATGAGCCGGCGGGACTCGCTGACTGTCCCGCCGAGCTGCCGGACCACCCGCTCGGCGATCGCCCGGCCGATCTGGGTGGTCGAGACTTTGACGTCGAGCCCGCCGTCGACCTCGCCGAGTTCGGTGATGTAGGCCCCGCGGTCGCCTTTCCCCTCGCGGTCGGCGACGTACGCCCTGGCGACCTCGGTGGCGTGCGCCAGCTCGTCGTCGCTTGGCTCGCGGTCGGCAGCCCGGACCTGGACGGTCGCGGCGAAGGAGCCGCCGGCGACCTCGCCACACCGGTCGCAGGTCTCCCGACTGATCTTGACTGGGACTGTCACCTCGGCGGTGACCGGCCGGTCGCGCAACAGCCCCGAGAACTGGCAGTGCATCCGGATCGTGGTCTCGTCGACCTGCTCGGGGGCGACCTGCCAGGAGACCCCCTCGGCGTCGACGTGGACACCGAGTGCCTCGGTCACCTCCTCGATGGCGACGTCGGTGTAGTCCTCGGCGCCGACGTCGACCCACCGGTTGCCCCGGTGAACCGCGCCACACTGTCCGCAGACCCGGACCTGCACGCGCTCGGGGGCGTCTACGAGGTCGTGCTCCTCGAGGTAGCACTCGCCACACAGCGCCCCCTCCTCGAGGGCCTCCCCGACGGGGTCGCCACACCGCGGGCAGAAGGTGCCGGACCGACTCATTGGTAGGCGTAGGCCGCTCGCGCGCTTAAGCCGCACGTTCCGGTCCCGCGCACCCGGCAGTCGCGACTGCCGTGCTGCGCGCTTCGCATATCAACCCCAGCCCGGTCGGTCCGAGCAACCTGCTGCCGTCCCGCTATTTCACTTTCACTTGGCTGTTAACGAGCCTTTATGTGGGGGGAGGCACAACCCCGGTGTATGTCCGCAACAGAGGACCTCGAGGAGCTGCCGGGCGTCGGTCCGGCGACCGCCGACAAGCTGAAAGACAACGGCTTCGACTCCTACCAGGGGATCGCCGTCGCCAGTCCCGGCGAGCTCTCCAACACGGCCGACATCGGCGAGTCGACGGCCGCCGACATCATCAACGCCGCCCGCGACGCCGCCGACATCGGTGGCTTCGAGTCCGGAGTCACCGTCCTGGAGCGCCGCGAGAAGATCGGCAAGCTCACCTGGGGGGTCGACGAGGTCGACGACCTGCTCGGCGGCGGGGTCGAGACCCAGTCGATCACCGAAGTCTACGGCGAGTTCGGTGCCGGCAAGTCCCAGGTCACCCACCAGCTCGCGGTCAACGTCCAGCTCCCCGCCGAGCACGGCGGGCTCGAGGGGTCGGCCATCTTCGTCGACAGCGAGGACACCTTCCGCCCCGAGCGCATCGAGCAGATGCTGCTGGGTCACCCCGACGAGGTCATCGCGGACACGATGGTGTTCCACGGGGTCGCCGAGGAGGGCGACGCCGACCCGACCGACGAGACCCTCCAGGAGGCGCTGGTGGAGTCGATACTGGACAAAATCCACGTCGCCAAGGCCTTCAACTCAAACCACCAGATCCTGCTGGCCGAGAAGGCCCAGGAGATCGCCAGCGAGAGCCAGGACGACGAGTTCCCGGTCCGGCTGCTCTGTGTCGACTCGCTGACGGCGCACTTCCGGGCAGAGTACGTCGGCCGCGGGGAACTCGCCGAGCGCCAGCAGAAGCTCAACAAACACCTCCACGACCTGATGCGCATCGGCGACCTCAACAACACCGCCGTCCTCGTGACGAACCAGGTGTCCGCCAATCCCGACTCCTTCTTCGGGGACCCCACCCAGCCCATCGGCGGCAACATCCTCGGACACACCTCGACGTTCCGGCTCTACCTGCGCAAGTCCAAGGAGGACAAGCGGATCGTGCGGCTGGTCGACGCGCCGAACCTCCCCGACGGCGAGGCCGTGATGCGCGTCGACGAGGACGGCCTCATCGCAGAGTAGCTCACCCCTCCGGTTCCGACTCCACCGGCTCCGACTCCACCGGCTCCGGTCCCCCCGCGGGACCAGTCCCGTCGCTCCCGTCTGTGCTGGTGTCGGACGTGCTCCCGTCGGGGCCGTCCTCGTCGGGCGCATCCCCGTCGGTCCCGTCGTCCGCCCGCTGGACCGCCGGCCGCTCGCGCAGGTCCGGCTCCGCGATGTGCGTCTGGAGGAACACCGCGCCCTCCGAGCGGCGCACCCACAGGACGACCAGCCCGGCCCCGACGGCCAGCGCCGCGAGCATCACGACCCCGCCCTCCGGGCCGAAGGCCCCGCCGGTGAGCACCCGCGGGCCGTCGGGTTCGACCGCGAACAGCGCCGAGCTGGTCTCCAGCCCGCTGACCGGCAGCCCGTACACCGCCCCGACCGCGAAGTTCCAGGCCGCGTGGATCCCGACCGCCAGGGCGAGCCGGCCGGTCAGGGCGTACGTGCCCCCCAGGAGCAGGCCGGCGAGCGTGATGTTGAGCAGCCCCAGCGCCGTGCCCCCGGGGTTGGAAGCGTGCAGGATACCGAAGAGGCCGGCGGTGACCGCGACCGCGCCGAAGACACCGCGCCGGCGGCCGAGCCGGCCCGACAGCCCCTCGGCGGCGTTCACGAGGAGGTAGCCACGGACGGCGACTTCCTCGAGGGTGGCGGCCCCCGCGTAGAACAGCGCCCAGAGGCCGGCACTGGCGAACGGACCGACGCCGGTGACGGTCAGTTGCGCCTGCCGGCCCGTGAGGGTCCCGGCAACCGACGCCGTCCCCGTCGCCAGCAGCACCACCACCACGGCGGTCGCCATCGCCCCGCCGACGGCGAGGCCAGCGGCGCAGTCCCGGTACCACCGGCTGCCGAGGGCGACCCCCAGGTCCCGGGTGTAGCGGCGGTCGATGACCCAGGCGAGCCCGACCACCGCGACCGAGAGTCCCAGAAAGGCCCCCGCGAGGACGACCAGGTCCCAGCCGCTCCCGGGCGCGTCCAGCCCGGTGAGCAGGCGGGCGACCGGGGCGACGACGACCGCGGCAAGTAACACGAGCGAGAGCGTCGCCCCGACCCGCCAGGGAGCCCGGAGCCGCGCCTCCGCCCCGTTCCAGAACAACCCGCGTACCCCGCTCATGTGCCCACTACGGGGCGGGGCCGGTTTGAGACTGCCGGAGTGCGGTTCGGGGAGCCGTGACCGGTGCAGTGGGACGGTCGTGGTGGCGTGCAGGGAGGTTACCCGCGCACGCACACACAACGACTATCAACGCGGCCGGGCAAGGTGGTGGGTATGACGAAGCGACACGTCTCTCTCCCCCCGCTGGCCGAGGAGGGGCTCCAGCAGTTCATCCGGGACGTCGACGAACGGCTCTCCAGCGACGACGAGGACATCTGCGACGTGGTGGAGGACGTGCTCATCGACCTCTTCGGCGACCGGGACGCCTACGAGCGCTGGCAGTCCGGCGGGGAGATCTCCCCGGCCGAGCGGGTCCGCCTGCAGGGGTACGACCCCTGCAACGCCACCCTCGAAAGCGAGTACTACGCCGAGGTCGAGACCATGGAAGAGCAGTTCGAGCGCTCGAAGTATCTCCAGTGGCTCTGGCGGCAGTTCGACGAGACGCCGATGGCCGACAACATCGCCTTCGCGCTGCGCTTTCGCCGGATGCTCGCCAAGCACCTCTTCGATGAGTGTGGCGACAACTGCCGCTTCTTCAAGGGGATCACCTTCACCTACGGCCACAACATCTCCGTCGGGGACAACGTCGTCATCCACGACGACGTCCACCTCGACGACCGGGGGAAGCTGACCCTCGGCGACCGGGTCTCGGTCTCCGACGACGCCCACATCTACTCCCACCGTCACGACGCCGTCGACCAGACTCACGTGGAAAACTACCACACCGTCATCGAGGACGACGCCCGCGTGACCTACGACACGATGGTCCAGGCGGGCGTGAAGGTCGGAGAAAACGCCATCCTCGCGGCCAAGTCGGCAGCCTCGAAGGACATCCCCGCCCACCACATCGCCGCGGGCTCGCCCGCACAGAGCATCGGGATCAAGGACGGCTGGGAGTCCGTCGCCGAACCCCTCGAGGACGCCAACGTCGACCGGCGCGACCAGCGCCGGATCCCCACCGAGGTGCCCGACAACATGGAGGTCTTCGACGAGTTCGGCCGGGACCTCTCGCCGCCGGACGCGTAGCGGCCCGGCCACCTGCGCGTCGGACTGCCCGCGCGGCACGTCCCCACGACGTCCCGACGCACCTACAGCGACCGCAGTGTCACGTCGCCGTTTTCCGAGGCGGCGCGGACGACCGGGAGCGACGAAGGGACCGAGAGGTCGAGGTCGACGCTGACCGACGCCCCGGGCGGAACGTCGGAGTGGTCGGCCTCGATTTCGAGCGTCCCGCTCTGGACGTTCGCGGTGACGTCGACAGCATCGAGCGCCTCTCGGCCGTCCTGGGTTCGCTTGACCACCGTCCCCGAGACGGCGTCGGTGTCCTCGCCCGACAGTGCGACATCGCCATTCCGGAGGGTGACCGTCATCGCCTCGGCGCCCTCGGGGTCGACGGTCCGCTCGCTCCGTTCGCTCAGTTCTGTCTCGAGGTCCATCTGACAGCCGGCGAGGCCGACGGCACCGAGGATACCGCCGGCACGCAACAGCCGCCGCCGGCGCCGGGAGGGAGGGTGCTCCGGGGACCACATGGCTCGCCATTGGTGAAAGCGGCTAAAAAAACGTTCAGCACGCGCTGCAGCCCCGGCGAACGCGCGCCGCGGGCGGACGCGCACCCGGCCGGCCGAACATCCAAGTGGGCCGACACCAAAGGTCAGGTATGTCCACGTGGGTCTGGCTGGCCGTCTACCTCGTGGGGTTCGCGCTCGTGCAGGTAGTATTGTACCGGTACCTGCGTGACTCCCGGGGCGGACAGACCGCCCCCCAGGGGTCCGAGCCGGAGGGCGCGCGCGCGCCAGTCGAGCGCGTCGCCGACCACGACCCGGACGCAGAGGGAGGGGGCATCTACTGCCGGAACTGTGGCGCACGCAACGAGGCGGGGTACTCCTACTGCCGGGAGTGTGCCGGCCAGCTGTGAACGCCGTCGCGGTCAACGTCGGCGCGAACACCAACGAGCCCGGCTTCCGCGGGCCGGTCCGGGCCGACGGGAGCTTCGCCTACATTCCCATCCCCGAGTCCGAGCCCACCGGCGAGCCGGTGCCCACGTACGGCGACCTGGCGCCCCACCTCGACGCCGAGGTCCCCGCACGGGTCCACGGCGACCCGGTCCACCTCGACCCGGAGTTCGCCGGCTACCCCCGCTGCGAGCGGTACACCTACGGCGACGAGCACGGCGTCAAGGCCGGCCCGCTCTCCGAGCTGTCGGCCGGCGACTACTGTTTCTTCTATGCGACGCTTGCCGTCGCCGAGCCCGCGGACTGGCTCCCGCCGGCGTGGGGGGCCTTCCTCATCGGCCACCTCCGGCTCGCCCGCGACCCGGTGACCGACTACGCGGGGCTGGACGGCGAGGGTCGGGCCGCCTTCGCGAACAACGCCCACGTGAAGCGGGAGACGGTCGACGCCCGCGTGCTCCTGGCCGGCGACCCCGAGGACTCGCGGCTCTACGAGCGCGCGGTGCCGCTGAGCACCCCCGAGGGCGGGACCGAGGCCGGCGACCTGGTGACCGACCACTCCAGCGACTCGGGGCGAGGGCCGTGGTGGCGCCGGCCGATGCGCTTCGACACCGACGGGACGGCCGAACTGCTCGCCCGGGTGGACGACACCGGCGCGTCCGGGTGAGGGGCGGGTCGCCGGGAACGGACGGTGTCGCCGACGCCGCCGTTCAAACCGGGAGCCGCCGTCCGGCCACGACCGCCCCGAGCGAGCAGGCACAGATGACCGCCAGCCCGGGTGCGTACGACCCCGAGAGGTCGTAGAGCCAGCCGATAAGAAAGGGGCCGAGGAAGCCGCCGGCCTCGCCGACGGCGAAGACCAGCCCGACGGCCGTTCCGGTCAGTGCCGGCCCGACGTCCTCCAGCTCGGCGGGGACGACCCGGACCAGCGGGGAGATGCCGCCGGCACCGACGCCGGCCGCGAGCGCGCCGGCGACGCCGACGGCGGCGGGGACTCCGGGAACCAGAAGGACTCCCGTCCCCAGGGCGCAGACCGCGCCACAGGCCGCGATGACCGTCCCCCGGGCGTCGATCCGGTCGGAGAGGACCGGCAGCGTGAGCGTCCCCGCGGCTGCGGCGACCACGAAGCCGCTGGTGGCCGTCGCAGCGAGCGAGGCCCGGACCCCGCGGGCTTCCAGCACTGTCGCCAGCCAGTTCTGGAAGCCGTGGACCACGAGCAGGTAGACGACGCCGGCGACGACGAGCAGCCGCATCGGGCCGCTGGCGAACACCCGGGCGACGTCGCTCCGCAGGGTAGCGAGGCTGACGTCGTCCGTGTCGGCTGCGGCCGCCGCGGCGTCGGCCGAGCGCATCGCCGCCAGTGGGGTGAGCCGGACGACGAGGAGCCAGAGGGCCGCGTAGCCGAGCACGGCCAGCCCGGTCAGCCGAAACAGGGGGCGCCAGCCGCCGGCCGCCGGGCCCAGCAGGCCGCGCCCGAGGCTGAAGGCGGCGGCCGTCCCCGCCGAGGCGCCGAGAACGTACACCGAGGAGGGCGCGCCGGAGGCGTCCGCCGGGAAGAGTTCGGAGACCAGTTTGGGGAGCCCGAAGGTGATCGCCGTCGCACCTACCCCCACGACCACCGTGAGGCCGAGCATCGCGGGAAAGGAGCCGGCGGCGCCACGGCCGACCTGCGCGACCCCGAAGACGGCGAGGCCGGCACCGATGGCCCGGTAGGGGCCCACGCGGTCGACGACCGAGCCCGAGACCAGCGAGAGCGGGATGTACGTCAGTGGGATCGCGCCCGTGAGGAGGCCGGCCTGCGTGGCGGTGAGCGAGAGGTCGGCGGTGACTGCCGAGAGGTACGCCGCCAGCGAGAACCAGACGAAGGTCAGGCAGGTGTACGCGAGCGTGCCCAGCACCAACACCCCGTACCGCAGCACCCGCCGGTTCACGGCCGGGATCGGTCACGCAGCCGGCATCAACGCGTCGGTTCCGGGACAGCGAGCGACACGGGTCGGAGGGTCCCAACGGCGCGTCCGCCAACGTCTCTGTGGGGCCAGGGGACGCGACGGTCCCGTTGCGCCTCGACGAACTCGCCGGGTCTGCAGCGAAACCGTGTCTCGAAGGGTCTGATGTGGATGTGAGGGTCGGGCAGCGGTCACGAGGGGGCGCCGGCCGTCCGAGGTCGCAGGCTTCTTAGCCGGGGCGGGAGTAGACTCACGCATGCAGTGTCACTACTGCGACCGGGGTGCGGACATCACCGTCGAGAAGGAGGGGATCCGGGTGGGCGTCTGCGAGGAGCACTTCCGGGAGCAGATGGAGGAGCTGTCCGACGCGGACTGGCTCGACGGGCTCGACGAAGAACTCGACATCGACAGGAGCGAGTGACATGGAGCGAGTCAGTACCGACGACGTCGACAGTTGGACGTCGCCGGCGGCTGCCAAGCGGCCGCTGGGGCGGGCGCTGGGTGCCGAGGAGGTGGCGCTCAACCACTACGAGCTCGAGCCCGGCGAGGCCTTTGGCTTCGGTTACCACCGCCATCCCGACCAGGAGGAACTGTTCTACGTCATCGAGGGCGAGGCGACCTTCGAGACCGAGGACGGCGACGTGACCGTCGGGGCCGGCGAGGCGGTTCGCTTCGCGCCGGGTGAGTGGCAGCTCGGCCGCAACGAGAGCGAGGGGCGCGTGGTGGCGCTCGCGCTCGGTGCGCCCGCGGAGACGAGCGCGGCCGACATCCGCCGGGAGTGCCCCGACTGCGGCGAGCGGACCCCCACGGAGGTAGAGCGCGCCGACGATGGGTCGGGGCTGGTGACTGTCTGTCAGGAGTGTGACGCGGTAACCGGGCAGTTCTCGTAGCGGTTCCGTTCCTGGCTCCGTGGCGTCGGGTAGTCAGTCGTCGGCGGCCGTCCCAGCCTCGACCGCTGTCTCGCGCTGTGTACGGACGTACTCGGTGAAATTGTCGAACAGCGTCTTGGCCTCGCAGGCCGCCGCGAAGTTCTCCTCGGTGACCCCGTCGAGCACCCGCTGGATCCGCTCGTCGGAGAGCTGGTCGTCCTTGCCCTCCGTGACCGTCCGGGCGGTTTCCATGTCGTACTCGGGGTGGAACTGGACGGTAAAGACGTCACCCTTCCGGAAGCCGTGGACCCCGTAGTCGTTTCTCGCGATCAGGTCGGCGCCCGGGGGGAGTTCGGCGACCCGGTCGGAGTGCGTCGTGAAAACGGTGAACTCCTCGTCGACCCCCTCGAACAGCGGGGAGCCGTCGTGTTCGACCGTCCGGTAGCCGATCTCGTAGTCGTCCATCCCCTCGACGCGCCCGCCCAGCACGTCCGCCAGCAGCTGGTGGCCGTAACAGACCCCCAGGAAGGGCAGCCCGGCCTCGACGGCGTCGCCGACCCACTCCTTCAGTTCGCCGATCCACGGCTCGTCCCAGTAAACGGAGGCCCGCGAGCCGGTCACGATGCAGCCGTCGAACGCGAAGTCGGCGGGAAGCTCCCGTTCGGTGACGTCGAACTCCACGAGGTCGGCGTCGACCTCCCGCCGGAAGTTCCGGCGGGTGTGGTCGCCCCCGTGGGCCGCGTTCAGCAGGGCGATCCGCAATCGTGTCATTGACCGCTGGTATGCGACCGAGCCTCAAAAGCCCCCGCCACGGCGACAGTATCGGCCGGTATTCCCGAGCCGAGGCTGGGCGCGACGCGGCTTGAGCACGGTGCGGGCACGACACGGCTTGGTCACGAGCGCGACACGGCTTGGTCACGAGCGCGACACGGACACGCCGCTTGTGGGGTGTTACGCTCCCGCTCGCTCCCCGCCGCGCCACTCCAGCACCGTCGCCGACCAGGTGTACCCCGTCCCGGCAGCCAGAAAGAGCACGACGTCGCCGGGCGCGACGCGGTTCCGGTCGAGGCCCTCGTCTAGCGCCACCACCTGGTCGACGCTCTGCATGTGACCGTACTCGTCGAGGTAGTAGGCGTCTTCCTCGGGGTCGACGCCGAGTTCCTCCAGCAGCGTCCGGTGAAAGGACCGCTTCATGTGCGTGACGGCGACGAAATCCAGGTCCTCGCGGCCGTAGCCCGACCGGGAGAGCGCCCCGTCGGCGACCTCCAGGTAGTTCGGCAGCGAAACCGGTGCCAGCCGTTCTTTCATCCCCTCGGGGTCCGGGACATCCAGATAGTGCAGGTCCGCGTCGACGGTATCGTGGCTCGCGGGGTTGACCGAGCCGCCGCCCGGCATGACGACGTCCTCCGAGAAGGAGCCGTCGGTGACGGCGGCGCTCTCCCGCACGACGGCTTTCGTCCGGTCGGGTTCGGGGTCGGCCTCGAGGACGCACGCGGCCCCGCCGCTCCCGAAGTTGAACATGAATGAGGAGCGCTCGTTCTCGTAATCCAGCAGGTCCTCCTCGCGGCTGGCGGTGACCAGCAGCGCGGTGTCGACCGCCTCGACGAGTAGCTGCGCGCGGGCCTGCCGGACTGCGACCGGACAGCCGGCACACAGCGTGTAGCTCTCGGTCGCGTAGGCGTTTGCCGCGCCCAGCCGGTCGGCGATGTCCGCGGCCGCCGACCAGACGATGTAGTCCTTGTACTCGCTGCCGTGGTACAGCACGAGGTCGAGGTCGACGGGGTCGACGCCCGCGTCCGCGAGGGCGTCGTCGGCGGCTTTCAGGGCCATGTCCGTACAGTGGTCGCTCTCGGGGGGGCAGACGTGCTTGCGCCGCATCCCCATCTTCTCGACGACCACCTCTTCGGGGATCCCACTGCGCTCGGCCACCTCGGCGCCGGTGAGCACCTCGTCCGGTACGTACCGGCCGTAGCCGGTCAGTCCGACGTCCATCTCGGCCGCGGGTCATCGCCGGGCGGGAAAAAGCGTTCCTATCCGGGCGGCCCTGGTCGCTCCTGTCCTGTCCCGTCGCGTCGGAGCGTGTGCTTTTCCTCCGTTCGGACCCACCGACCAGTATGCACATCGGCATCGTCGGCGCGGGCGCGGGCGGGGCGGCGCTGGCCTACGTCGTCGAGAACACGGCTGACGTCGAGACCACAGTCCTCGAGAAGTCCGGCGGCGTCTGCGGGCGGGCCGCGACCCGCCGCCGGGACGGGACCCGGTACGACTACGGCGCCAACTACCTCAAGGACGACGACGACCGCGTGGTCGACCTGGTGACCGAACAGCTCGACACCGACGGCCTCGTCAACGTGACCGAGCCCATCTACACCTTCGACGCCGATGGGGCGGTCTCGGAGGGGCGCGAGGCCGACGACCACAAGTGGAGCTACGAGTCCGGACTGACTCAGATAGCCAAGCGGCTGTTCGACCGAACCGACGCGACGGTTCACCGCCGGACTCGGGTCGAGGGGATCACACGCGACGGCGACGAGTGGCGGGTGGTCGACGCCGACGGCAAGGAGTGGGGCCCCTTCGACGTCCTCGTCCTGAACCCGCCAGCACCCCAGACTGCCGACCTGCTCGCCTCGGCGGACTGGGACGCGGACCTCCGGGGGACCCTCGCCGACGCCGCCGCCGACGTCGAGTACCGGAGCAACTACACCGCCGTCCTCCACTACCCGTTCGAGACCGACCGGCCCTACTACGGGCTGGTCAACACCGACAAGGCCCACGACGTGGGCTGGGTCAGCCGCGAGGAGTGCAAACCCGGCCACGTCCCCGACGGCGAGACGCTCCTCGTGGTGCAGGCCAACCCCGAGTGGGCCACGGCACACTACGACGACGACCCCGGGGAGAACGTCGCGGCGCTGGCGGAGATGACCGCCGACATCGTCGGCGACGAGCGGCTACGCGACCCGGACTGGACCGACCACCAGGGCTGGCTGTACGCCCAGCCCGAGGGGGGCGTCGCGCGGGGCCCGGTCGACGCCGCGGAGGGACACGACCTCTACTGCGTCGGCGACTGGGTCGCCGGCGAGGCCCGCCTGCACGCGGCGCTTCGCTGTGGGCTGGATACCGGCGAACGGCTAGCGCTCTCCCTGTCCTGACTCCCGTCCGGCCCCGGGTTCGTCCGAATCGGTGGCGTCGGCCAGGCTGACGACGTTCTCCCGGCCGATCCGGAGCTTCTCGACCTCGCCGTCCTCGGCCAGCGAGGAGACGGTCCGGGAGGTCTTCGAGGCTGACCAGTCCAGCCGGTCGGCGACCGCGGACTGGCGCATCCGCCCGCCCTCGGTCTCGAGCAGGCGCACCACGCGCTCCCCGTCGGAGAGCAGTTCGGCAGGCTCGGAGTCCCCCCCGTCAGCGCCGGCCGCGGGACCCGTTTCGGCTATCGGTCCGGTTCCATCCTCCGGACGGGTCCGCCGCCAGAGCAAGAGCCCGAGAACCGCCGCCAGGCCGACCGAGACGCCCGCGAGCGCGAGCACGAGGTCGCCCCCGACGGCCGGCTCGCCGCCCGCGCCGTCACCATTCCCGTTGCCGTTCCCCGGCCCCGGCTCCGGGCCGGGCCCGGCCGTCGTCGGTGTCAGGCTGCCGGACGTCACGTCGGCGGGGACGAACCGGACCTGCGGGCGCTGGTCGGCGAAGTCGACCTGGCCGACCCAGGTAACCGTGGCGTTCCCCCGCCTAGTCGGCGCCGGGTCGACGGTCGCGACCGCGTAACCCGGCGGCCCTTCGATGGCGAGGGTATCGTTCTCGGTGATGAACAGGCCGCCCTCGAAGGCGTCACCGACGCGGACGGCGTTCTCCTCGCTGGCCGCGAACCCCTCCCAGGTGAACGAGTACGAGACGACACCCCACCGGCGGGGGACCTGCTGGATGTCCGTCGAGACGGTGAAGTTCGTCGCTCGCATCTCGCGCCCGGTGGCCTCTGCGGCGCTGGCGACGACACCCTGGATGCGCTCGCGGAACGGGTCGAGGTAGCTCGCGGTGTCGTTGCGGAACCGCTCCTGGAAGGTACGGTAGGCGTCGACCGCGGCCTGTGTCGACAGGCGGGTCCGGACCCGGACGGTCCAGCGGGCGTCCCCGTCGGCCTGGAGTTCGATCCGCGTGACGGTGTTGTCCGTCTCGGGTGCTGGCTGGCTCTGGGCCAGCCCGGACCCCGTCAGCAGCGGCCCCGCGACCAGCGCCAGGGCGAGGGCGGCGACGAGAACTCCCCTTCGGGTAACCATCCGTGCTGGCGTTTGGCGTTCGGTGTCTTACCGCTTGTGACTGTTCGGCGAACCACCGGAAGGGAGCGACCCACAACTGTCCGCAAACGGCTGCAAACGGGCGCCAGCGTCGGCCCGGTTTATGCTGCTGTGGCTCTCACGTCCGGGTGATGCGAGACCGCCCGCTCCTGGCGATGTTCGTGGTGGCCCTCGTCGTAGTCGGTGCCGCGGGCCTGGTCGCACTCGCCGCTCCGGTCGGTGCACAGGCGGCCGACGGGTCCGGGTCGAACGGCTCGGCTACCGACGGGTCCGGGTCGAACGGCTCGGCCGAGGACGCCGTCAGCGTGACCGCCGGCGCACAGCTGTCGACCGTGCTGTCGGTCACGAGCGACGACGTCCACTCCGAGGTCGAGGAGACGGCCTTCGAGGTCGAGTACGAGCGCGGCGAGGGCCGGGCCGAGGCCGTCGCCGAGCGAGCCGAGGCGGTCCGCGAGCGCGCCGCGGACGTGCGCGAGGACTACCGCGAGGCTCTCGAGGCCTACCGCGAGGGCGACCTCGACCGCTCGGAGTTCGCTCGCCGGCTCGCGGCGCTGAACGCCCGTGCCGGGAACGTCCTCGAGGCCCACGGCCGCCTGGAGCGCCGCGCCGCTACCCTCTCCGCGTTAGACCTGCGCGTGGCCGGGTTCAACCGGACCGCCCTGACGCGGGCCGTGGCCTCCCTCGACGACGTCCGGGGGACCGGTACCAGCGCGCTGCTCGCGCAGTTCACCGGCCAGCGGCGAGGGGCGGTCGAACTGCAGACCAATGGCGGGCTCTCCATCCAGGTGCGCAGCGAGGACGGCGAGCGGTCCCGCGAGTTCGAGCACGGGCAGGACGGCGACACCGCGGTCACGGTGAACCAGAGCGTCGCTCTCGAGACGGCACGCGGCGCGCTGACCGACGTCGAAAACGGCTCGTGGGTGCTCACCGACGCTGGGGTCGACGGCGAGGACGGCACCTACGAGTTCGCGTTCGCGCTCCGGGCCGACGGCCAGACCGGCGAGGCGGAGGTCGGCATCGACGGCTCCTCCGGCCAGGTGTTCAGCCTCGAGGAAGAGGTCGAGCCGGCCGACGACAGTGAGGGCGAGCCGGGGACAGGCGACGCGGACAACGAGAGCGACGAACCCGAGGACGGTGAGCGTGTCGACGAGCTCGTACTCGTGGTCACGGACGGCCAACCGGCACCCAACGCCACGGTGACGGTGCGCGCGTTCGCCGACGGCCAGGCGGTCGCGAACGCGAGCGTCGCGGTCGACGGCGAGGCGGTCGGCAAGACTGCCGCCGACGGGACGCTCACCCTGACACTCCCCGACGCGGGCGACGTGACGCTCGCCGCCGAGCGCGGCGAGGCCGAGGCGGAACTCGAGTTCGCGTTCGGCGACGACGAGAAGCGCGAGGAGGAGGCATTCCAGCGCAACGTCGACGTCTCGGCCGTGCTCGCCGACGGAACGGTCACCGTGACCGCGACCTACAACGGGAGCGGGATCCCCGATGCGACGGTTTCGGCCAACGGCGAACGGGTCGGAACGACCGACGCCGGCGGCACCCTCAGCTTCGCTCTCCCGGCCGACGCCGAGGAACTCGACCTCGAACTGACCAAGGGGTCGTTCGAGACCGAGTCCGAGTACGACGTCAGGAACGGCTCGCTGGCGCCCCCCGAGGGGGACGACGAGCGCGAGGACCGAGCGGGTGAACAGGACGACACGACCGACGACAGCGTGACGGAAGACGAAGCTACCGATGACGGGGAAACCGAGAGTCTCGAACTCGCCGTCGACGGGGGCGACCCCGGGCCGGGCGAGACGGTGAGTCTGCGGGTCTTCGCCGACGGGGACCCCGCAGCCGACACGACAGTGCTCGTCAACGACGAGCGCGCCGGGACGACCGACGACGACGGTCGGGTGACCGTGACGCTCCCCGACGCCGACGACGTCGAAATTACCGCCGAAACGGACGACGCCAGGGCCGAACTCGCGTTCGAGTTCGACGACCAGGAGACGGAGACCGAGACCCGGACTGAAACCGAGACCGATGACGACGACACGGACGGATGACGCGGCCCGCCCCGGGACTGCGAACTGGTCACGACGCCCCGGTCGGTCGACCCGGTCTCAATCCTCCCCCACTCTTCGGCCGGTCGTTCCAGCGTCCGGCCGCCGCAAGACCTGCTCGTCGGTCTCGTCGCCCAGCGGCTCGACCCGGACGCTCGAGACCTTGTACTCGGGGATGCCGGCCTGCGGGTCGAAGGTCCCGCCAGTGAGCCTGTTGACAGCCCCGGTCGCGAAGTGCATCGGGATGAACAGGGTCCCCTCGCCCACGCGGTCGGTCACCTGCGTCCGGACGACGATGTCACCGCGGCGGGACTCGACGCGGACGTACTCGCCGTCGGCGACGCCGAGCGTGTCTGCGGTGTCGGGGTGGATTTCGACGAAGCTCTCGCCGACGTGGCCCATCAGCCCCTCGACCCGGCGGGTGACCTGGCCGGTGTGCCAGTGGTAGAGGACCCGCCCGGAGGTGAGCGTGAGCGGGAACTGTTCGTCGGGCACCTCGCCGGGGTGGCCGCTGTCGGCCGGGACGAACCGCGCCCTGCCGTCCGGGAAGTTGAACTCGCCGTCCTCGTAGTCGTAGAGGTACGGCGTCCCGGGGTCCTCGGCGTCCCGGCAGGGCCACTGGAGGCCGTGCTGGTCACCCGCCTCGAGGCGTTCGTAGCTGATTCCGCCGTAGATGGGGACGAGGTCGCTGATCTCCGCCATCACCTCCCGTGGGTGGTCGTAGCCCCAGTCGTGGCCGAGCCGGCGAGCGAGGTCCTGTGTTATCTGCCAGTCCTGGCGGGCGTCGCCGGGCGGGTCGGCGGTCGGGCGCACCCGCTGGACCCGTCGCTCGGTATTGGTGAAGGTGCCGTGTTTCTCCGGCGAGGTGGCTGCCGGGAGGACGACGTCGGCGTGTTCGGCGGTCTCGGTCATGAAGATGTCCTGGACGACCAGGAGGTCCAGGTCCCGCAGCGCCGCCTCGGCGTGCTGGATGTCCGGTTCCGAGAGCGCGGGGTTCTCCCCGACGACGTACATCCCACGGAGGTTCCCCTCCCGCGCCTCCGCGAGCATCTCCGGCACCTTCAGTCCTGGCTCGGCGGGCGGCTCGACGCCCCAGACGTCGGCGAACTTCGCCCGGACGGCCTCGTCGCCGGGGTCCTGGTAACCCGGGAGGCTCCCCGGCAGCGTCCCCATGTCGCCACCCCCGCCCTGGACGTTGTTCTGCCCGCGAAAGGGGGAGACGCCCGCGCCGGGCTTGCCGACCTGACCGAGCGCGAGCGCCAGGTTCGCCATCGCCAGGACGTTTCGAGTGCCGTAGCTCTGCTGGGTCATCCCCATCGCCCAGCCGAAGACCACCGTGTCGGCGGTCCCGAGCGTCTCCGCCGCTGCTCTGAGGTCCTCGGCGGGCACGCCGGTCAGTTCCTCGACGCGCTCGGGGGTGTAGGGCTCGACTTTCTCCCGGAGCTTGGCGAAGCCGGTGGTGTTTCGCTCGATGAACGCCTCGTCGTGGTAGCCCTGTTCGATGACCTCGCGGACGAGCCCGTTGAGCCAGGCCACGTCGTAGCCCGGCCGGGTGCGGGTGTACTGGTCGGCGTGTTCCGCGATGCCGACCTTCCGGGGGTCGAACACCACCAGGTCGGCGCCCTCGCGGACGTTCTGCTTGATCCGCGTCGCGAGCACGGGGTGGGACTCGGTGGTGTTCGACCCCGTGACCAGGTAGGCGTCGGCCTCGCCGATGTCCTCGTTGATCCGGTTCGACATCGCGCCGTAGCCCATCGTCTGCTGGAGGGCCGCGACCGTCGAGGAGTGACAGAGCCGCGCGCAGTTGTCGACGTTTTTCGTGCCCAGCACCTGCCGGGCGAACTTCTGGACGAGGTAGGCCTCCTCGTTCGAGCCCTTCGAGGAGGCCAGCGTCCCCACGGCGTCGACGCCATGCTCGGCCTGGATGGCCTCGAGGCGGTCGGCCACGTAGTCGAGTGCTTCGTCCCACGGGACAGGTTCCAGGTCGCCGTCGCGTCTCATCAGGGGCTCGGTCAGCCGGCCGTCGCTGTTGGCGAACTCGTGGCCGAACTTGCCCTTGACGCAGGTCGAGAAGTCGTTCGCCGGGGCGTCCGCGGGGTCGTCGACGGGCTCGGTGCCCAGCACGTTGCCGTCTTTCCCCCACATCTCGACCCGACAGCCCACGGCACAGAACCCGCACGTGGTCTCCTCGGTGTCGATGTTCCGCTTGCGGAGGTCGGCCAGCCGCGTCGCTGCGTCGAACAGGAGCCCCTCGGGGAGCGTCCGGGCCGCGACGGTCTCGGCAGCGTGCTCGCCGGCGACGGCCGCCCGTCGGCCGAACGCACCCGCCGCGTCGCCGGCCCACGACCCGGCCCCCGAGAGCAGCTGTCCGAACTCCCCCTCAC
>JAZKSZ010000195.1:0-3945 GCA_036625795.1 Haloarculaceae archaeon | reverse complement strand
CGGTGTGGACCCGCCCGCCGACACGGTCCCGACGTTCGAGCAGGGTGACCTCGGCGCCCCGGTCGGCAAGGTGGCGGGCGGCGACGAGGCCGGCGAGCCCGCCGCCGACGACGACTGCGTGCATACCCGCCCGTTCGGCCCTGCGGGCAAAAAGGGGACGGAGGAAGCCGGCTGGCCGGGGGCGGAGGGTCACGACCCCGGCGGCCCACACGCAGGCGGCCCGCGGACGGACAGGGATTAGTCGCCGGCGGCCCTGGCAGGGGTATGAACACGACCGAGGCCTTCGCCGGGCTGCGCTGTACCGACTGCGGGACGACCCACGACCCCGCGACGGCCGGCCGCTGCCCGGAGTGTGGCGGGTTGCTCGACGCGGTCTACGACCACGACGACGAGGCGGACCTCTCCGGGCACGGCCTCGGCCGGTACGCCCCGCTGTTGCCCTTCCCCCGCGAGACGCTAGTCAGCCTCGAGACGGGCGGGACGCCGCTGGTCGCCGTGCCGGCCCTGGCCGACGAACTCGGCGTCGCCGCCGCCTACGTCAAAGACGAGGGGCGCAACGCCACCGGCGCGTTCGTCGACCGCGGAATGGCGCTTTCGGTCACCGCCGCCAGCGAGGCCGGCGCGAGCGACGTGGCCCTGCCGACCACGGGTAACGGCGGCCAGGCCGCGGCCGCCCACGCCGCCCGGGCGGGGCTCGCCTCCCACAGCTTCGTCCCCTCGCGGACCCCCTTCGTCAACAAGGCGATGATCAACGTCCACGGCGGCGACATGACCGTCGTCGAAGGCCGATACCCCGACGCCCGCGCGGCCTTCGAGGACCACGACGAGGAGTGGTACTCGCTCGCCCCCTTCGAGAACCCCTACCGCCACGAGGGGGTGAAGACGCTCGCCTACGAACTCGCCGAGGCGGTGGCGTTCGACGGGGCACCCGACGCCGTCGTCCACCCGACGGCCCACGGGACCGGCACCGTCGGCCTCCACAAGGGGTTTCGGGACCTCCGCAAGCACAACCGCGTCAATGCCGCCCCCCGGCTGTACGCGGTCCAGCCGGAGGGGTGTGCGCCGGTGGTCGACGCCGTCGAACGGGAGGCCGAGGAGGTGGCGGCGGTCGAGCAACCGGACACCATCTGTGGTCCCCTGGAGGTGCCCGGGCCGACCGGCGGCCGGCAAGTGCTGGAGGCCGTTCGGGCGAGCGGCGGCGGCGCCGCGGCGGTGAGCGACGACGCCCTCCTGGAGGGGGCGACCGACCTCGCGGCGGGCGGCCTGACGATGGGTGCGACCGGCGGCGCCGCCGTCGCCGGCGCCCGACAGCTCGCCGACCGGGGCGCCTTCGACTCCGAGGACGTCCTCGTCCTGGTCAATCCAACCACCGGCAACAAGGAGGAGGACATCCTCCGGAGCCACCTGATGAAACAGGGGGTCTGAGCGTCCGGCCCGGGGTGAGGACTAGTCGGGGGTCGGCGGCCGGCGTGGTCCAGGGTCCGTTCCGGGTCAGTCGGCGGCGTGCTGTTTCGCCGTAGTGTAGGCCTCCCGCACCCGCTGGAACGCCTCCTCGTCGCCGCCCTGGTCGGGGTGGACCTCCTTGACCTTCCGGCGGTAGGCTCGCTTGATTTCCTCCAGCGGGGCGCCGGGTGCCACCCCGAGTTCGGCGAAGGCCGTCTCCAGCGGGTCCAGGTCGCGCTCGGGCTCGAGGTCGGGCGTCTCGAAGGGGAGACGGTCGCCGAGCATCGCGCCCGGCACCTCGTGTTCGACGAGCACCGGGTGGGTCGAGGAGCGCTCGATCCGGTAGTAGGCGCGGGCGTCGAAGGTAACCGCGACGTCCCGCTGTGGGAGGTAGAACGCGACCGGCTGCCCCTCGACGGGGTGGTCCTCGGCGTAGGGTTCCTCGATGGCGTCGAGGTACTCACGGAACTCCGTCCGGCGCCGGGACTCGCCGGACCGGTGGTCGCCCTCGCGCTCGCGGCCGGGAAACAGCCGGTCGGCCGCGAGGAAGGCCGCGGCCACCAGGAGGCTCCCCGTCACACCCAGGAGGACGCCGCCGACGAGCCACGACGGCAGTCCAGCGCTCACCGTCGCTGACACGCCACAACGTTGGGTGTCATGGATAAAGAGTGTCCCGCTTTCGGCCGTCGCTGCGGGCCGTTTTCCGGCAGGCACGACGGTGCCGGCCAGCGCTCACTCCGTGGTCGTCACGCTGAACGCGACGACGGCCGCGAGTGCGCCGAACGCGATGACGAGCGCGACGACGGCGGCGACCTGCCGGCTCGAGACGAGTGTCTCGGTCCCGAGCGTCCACAGCGCCCCGACGGCGAACGCGACCACGACCAGGACCCCGACCGCGGCGAGCAACCGCTGGAGCCCCATCGACTCGGCCACGCCCGTCGGGATACCGCCGATGCGGGGCGTCCACTCCGTCCCCGGCAGTCTCGACCATGACATACGCAGGGGGTAGGTCGGTCGGGGATATAAAAGGCCGCGACCGAGGTCGAGGCGGGATCCGGAGAGCGCTCAGCTGTAGGCGGGGATACCGGTCAGGTCCTCGCCGAGGATGAGGGTGTGGATGTCGTGGGTTCCCTCGTAGGTGTAGACGGTCTCGAGGTTCGCCATGTGACGCATCGGCGAGTAGTCGGCGGTGATGCCGTTGCCGCCGAGGATCTCGCGGGCGATCCGGGACTGGTTGCGGGCCATCCGGACGTTGTTGCGTTTCGCCATCGAGACGTGCTGGGGGCGCATCTCGCCGCGCTCCTTCAGGTCGGCCAGCCGGTGGGCCAGCAGTTGCGCGAGCGTGATCTGGGTGGCCATCTCCGCGAACTTGTCCTGTTGCATCTGGAAGCCGGCGATGGGAGTCTCGAACTGCTCGCGGTCGGTCGCGTAGTCGAGTGCGGTCCGGTAGGAGTCCCGGGCCGCGCCGACGGCGCCCCAGGCGATCCCGTAGCGAGCCTGGGTGAGACAGGACAGCGGTCCTTTCATGCCCTCGACGCCCGGCAGGACGTTCTCCTCGGGGACGTGGACGTTCTGGAGGCTGATCTCGCCGGTAATCGAGGCCCGGAGGGAGAGCTTCTCGTCGATCTTGTTGGTGGTGACGCCGTCGCGGTCAGTCTCGACGAGGAACCCGCGGACGGGTGTGTCCGGGTCCGAGGTGTCCCGGGCCCACACCACGGCGACGTCGGAGATGGGGGAGTTGGTGATCCACATCTTCGAGCCGTTCAGCACGTACCCGTCGCTGTCTGCCTCCGCGGTGGTCTCCATCGCGGAAGCGTCGGAGCCGTGTTCGGGTTCGGTCAGGCCGAAACAGCCGACCTGCTCGCCGGTCGCGAGATCCGGCAGGAAGCGGTCTTTCTGCTCCTCGCTGCCGTAGGCGTGGATCGGGTACATGACCAGCGCCCCCTGGACGGAGGCCATCGAGCGCAGCCCCGAGTCACAGGCCTCCAGTTCCTGCATCAGCAGGCCGTACGCCGTCTCGGAGACGTTCGGCAGGTCGTACCCCTCGAGGTTGGGCGCGTAAAACCCCATCTCGCCCATCTTCGGGATGAGTTCGGTGGGGAACGTCCCCTCGATCCAGTGCTCACCGATATCCTCGCGGACCTCCTCCTCGACGAACTCCCGGGCGGTGTCCCGGATCAGCTTCTCCTCCTCGGAGAGGTCCGCCTCGATACCGTAGTAATCCAGCATACTCCGACATTCGACTACGCTCACATAGGCCTTTGCCACCACGTCAGCGCCGTCGTGGACGCTGTGAGTGAAACAGCGGACCGCAGGGGTCGGGACGGCTGGAGCGTCAGGAAGCAGCCAGCGCTTCGGCGAGCAACTCCGTGGTGCCGACGACGTCGATGTCGTCCTCGTACCCGCCGGTCTTGCGGCCGTCCTCGTACATCGTCATGCACATCGGACAGGCGACGACGAACTTCTCGACGGCGTCGCCGGCAGCGGTGTCCTCCAGGGCCT
>JAZKSZ010000194.1:0-4012 GCA_036625795.1 Haloarculaceae archaeon | reverse complement strand
CGGACGGTCCCGCCGCTGAGCCCGTCCCAGGCGACCCGGTAGCCCAGCCGCGAGAGGGCCGCGCTCGCGTCCTCGATGCCGTACTCGGCCAGGACTGCCTCCGCCTCGGCGAGTTCCATCCCTGCCTCGACCCGGTCGGCGAGCGCCTCGAGCACGGCGGGCCGGACGAGCGTCCGGCCGACGCGCTCGTGGCCGGGGACCGCCTTGTCCTCGACGACCCGCTCGCTGACGCCGTACTCGGCGGCCAGGTCGGCGATGGTCACCACGTCCGCGTCGGGGCGCAACTCGTCGGGGAGGTCCGCAGCCGCCTCGGCGGCCAGGTCGTCCTCGTAGTCCCGGAGGGCGTCGCGGACGTCTTTCACCCGCACGGACCCGGAGTAGGGGATGGCCCGGTGGTCGCGGGCCTCGACCTCCTCGCCGACCCCCAGGCTCTCGTCGACGGCTACGAGCATCTCCACGTCCTCGATAGCGTCGAGGCGGGCGAGCTTCTTTTCGACGTACCCGGGGGTCCAAAAGCCCATGACCTCGAAGTAGACCCGGAAGTCGCCGTGCCGGTAGTCGAAGGCGAAGTCGGGGATGACGACGTGCTCGCCGGCCGCGACCGCGTCGGGCTCGCGGACCAGTTCCCAGTCCAGGTCGAGCGAGGAAAAGCGGGCCGCGAAGTCGGCCTCGACGCCGCTGTCGTAGCTCACCTCGGTGACGGGGTCGGCGTCGGGGACCGACACGTCGGCGTCGGTAAGGACGAGTTCCCGCTCGGTGCCGCGGTCGTCGACGGTCGCCCGGAGCTCCCACTCCCGCGTCCCCGCGACGGAGCGCAACAGGCGGGCAAAGCGGGTGCCGTACCGGCGGGTCGACCGGAAGAGGGCGTCGGGTCCAGTCACCACCACCTCGCGGTCGGCGTCGGCGACCCGCCGGCGCTCGTCCGCGGGGAGCCGGCGGACCTCGTACATCAGCCGGAGGCGCTTGACCGCCGAGACAACCCGCCGGGGGTCACTGGAGCGTACCCGGACCTCGGTCGCATCAAAGAGAGCAGTCTGGGCCAGCGAGAGGTTGTACTGGTCGACCAGCGCCGCCGGGTCCCACTCCCGGTCGAGGTCGACGAGCACTTGCCGGTCCTCCAGGTCGGCGTACAGCGACGCCGCCACCTCCTCGGGCGTCGCGTCAAGACTGCCGGCGGCGTCGGCGAGCGCCGCCCGTCGCTCGGCGTCGGTGACGACGGAACGGCGTTCGCCGGCCTCGAAGGCCGCCTGGCGGGCCCGGCGCGGGTCCAAGGCCGCGCGGGTCTCGAAGGTGGCCTCCCGCTCCAGCAGCTTCGCGAACCCCCGGACGAGCTTGAAGTCGTCGCTGTCGCGCTCGAGCTCCCGCAGCGCCTCCTGCAACGTCCCGCGCTGCTCGCCGACGTGGCCCTGGTAACAGCCGAGGACGCGGGCCGCGAGTGACTCCTCGTCCGCGCCGGCGAACTGGGGATGGTAGCCGCCGCCGGCCCGCGAGACGCGCAGGAGCTCCTTCGTGAGCACGGGCGTCACTCGGCGGGCCGGGAACAAAAGCACGGCGCGCCAACCAGGAAGCGTCAGTTCCGGCGGTCACCGGCCGGGGCGCGCTCGGGCGGCTCGGCGGCCACCCAGTTGGCCTCGTCCAGCACCACCCGCGAGATGGCCGCGGCGACGCGGCGGGCGGTGTCCTCGCGGCCGAAAAACGAGACGTTGCCGAGCGAGGCGCTGACCGACCGGCTCACCTCCGCCGTCGGGAGCGACTCGTCACCGACGACGTCTTCCACCTCGTGGGTGAGTCGCTCGGTGACCTCCTGGTAGGCGGTGGGCGCGAGCTGGCGGCCGGCGGGCAGCAGGTCGTAGGTGACCGCGTACCCCTCCTCGTAGGCCTCGACGGCGAAGAAGGGGGCGCCCTGGCGCTGGGCGGCAGCGTACCCCTCCTCTACCCCTTCACGGCCCTCGTACAGCGGGACTTCTGCCGGGTCGTACCCCTGTGTCACGTCACTCAGTAGGGGAGTCAGACCTATGTAGTTGTTCCCGCGGAGCTACCGCCGCCGGTCGGCCACCCGCTGCTCGGCAGTCTCCTCGGCGACCAGTTCGTACAGCAGCGCCCGCTCGCTGTCGTCGGTCGGCCTGAGGAGACGCCCCAGCCGCTGGGTGAACTCCCGCTCGCTGCCGGAGCCGGCGAGCAAGATACCGACGTTCGCGTCGGGGACGTCCACCCCCTCGTCGAGGACGTTCGCGGTGACCACGCGGGAGTAGGTCCCCTCCCGGAAGCGCTCGAGTATCTCGCGGCGCTCGTCGGTCCCGGTCTCGTGGGTGATCGCGGGGATCAGGAACCGTTCGGAGACGCGGTAGACCAGGTCCGTCGAAGCGGTGAAAACGATGACCCGGTCCTGGCGTCGGCCCTGCCGACGCCCCGTTCCGGAGGCGGCGACGCCGCCTCCCCGGTGGCGGTCGAGCAGTTCGGCGAGGCGGTCGACCTTGCGCTGGGCGGTCATCACGACCTCGCGGGCCCGCTGTTTCGCCAACAGCGCCTCGCGGGCTCGCGGGTCCGTGCCCGACCGCTTCACGAGTTCCTGGTAGTCGCTGCCGCTCCGGAGCTGGAGGCCCGACTCGGCGAGGTAGTCGGTGAAGGTCCCCTGGTACTGCTCGTAGCGCTCCCGTTCCTCGGGGGTGAGCGTGACCTCGATGCGCTTGATGTCGTAGGGGGCGAGGTGCTCGCCGGCCAGCTCCTCCGGCGACAGCCGGTAGACGACCGGGCCCAGGAGGTCGGCGACGGCCTCGTGGGCGCCGTCGGGACGTTCGAAGGTCGCGGTGAGCCCGAGCCGGGCGGGCGCGGCCAGCAGGCGGGCGATGTCGCGGTACCCCTCCCCGCCGAGGTGATGAACCTCGTCGAAGACGGCGAGCCCGAACCGGTCGCCCAGTTCGTCCGCCCGGAGGTACGCGGAGTCGTAGGTCGCGACGGTGACTTCCCCCACGCGCTGGGTCCCTCCTCCCAGTTGGCCGACGTCGGCGTCGAACTCCTGCTGGAGCTCCCCGCGCCACTGCTCCAGCAGGTCGATGGTGGGGACGACCACCAGCGCCGGCTCGCCGACGGCCACGATGGCCGCGAGGCCGATGACGGTCTTGCCGCTGCCGGTCGGGAGTTCGACCACGCCGCGCCGGTCGGCGTCGGTCCACGCGTCGAGGGCCTCCCGCTGGTAGGGTCGGAGTTCGTAGGCCGACGCGAGGTCGAGAGCCGGGAGGTCGAGGACGCGGTCCTCGACGGTCGCGTCGCGGGCGGCGAGCGCGTCCCGCAACGCCGCGTACCGGTAGGCAGGTGCGCGGCCGGACTCCGACCGCGGGTCCGCCTCCACGCCCGGCAGGTCCGCGAGGAGGTCGTCAGGACCGTCGACCCGGACCGTCCCGTCCTCGAAGGTGAGCGTGACGTCGGCCACAGCGGGAGTGAGGGCGACGGGGAGAAAAGCCTGTCCGGCCGGTCCGGCGACCGTCACGCTAACGGCGTCGGCGCCCCAACGGGCGGTAATGAGTGACCCCTCCGGGGCCGACGGCGACGCCGGGGCCGAGGCCGAGAGCGAGGGAGCAGCCGGCGACGCGCCCGACGAGCCGGCCGAGCCGCGAGCGGAGGGTGCCGAGAGTACTGCCGGCGGCAGCGAGGACAGCGACGTCGACGAGGGCAGCGACGCCGACCTCGACGCGCTCCGCCAGGAGGTCGAGGAGAAGTACGACTTCGACGACTTCGGCCCCCGGGAGATGGCGGAGATGAGCCAGCGGGAGTGGGAGGCAGCATTCGACCCCGAGACCTGGATCACCGGCGACGAGCTGCTGGACCGGGTCGAGGCCGACGTGAAAAACCGGGTGGCGAGCCGGGACATCTTCGCCCGCGTCGAGCGGTTCGACGACCTGCTGATCGCCTACTCCGACAACGGCTACGCCGCGGTCTACCCGGACGGGAGCGTCGAGGGCCGGGGGACCGTCCTCCGGGACGTGAAGCCGGTCGTGGCGCTGTGCTCGATGGA
>JAZKSZ010000193.1:0-4032 GCA_036625795.1 Haloarculaceae archaeon | reverse complement strand
TTCCGCGGCTGCCGGCCGCGTCAGGGCCAGCGCTCGATGTAGACGGTCTCGTCGGTGTAGAACCGGACGACGTCCTCCGCCTGGGCGTGCAGGTCTCCGAAGAAGGAGTCTTTCTCCCCGCCGAAGTGGAAGAAGGCCATCGGGGCGCCGGTGCCGGCGTTGACCGCGAGGCGTACCTCGGCGTCGTGCCGGAGCTGACCCAGGACGCCTTCGACTCGGGCTCGCCGGACAACAACCCCCGCAAGCCCACCCGCGAGGAACTGGAGGACCTGTTCGTGCGCGTCTACGACGGCGCGCTCGCCCCCGACAGCCGCCGGCGGTCCTGACCCTGCCGCCCGCCGGTCAGCCGACCCACCGCCCCCTGCACGGCTGCCGCACATTCCGCCCGTTTCCGTGGATATATACAGCGCGTCGGACTACAGGAGCCAATGACGCGGATCGACGTGGTGGACAACCACGGCCAGTTCACGCACCTGGAACAGCGGGCGCTGCGCGATATGGGGGTCGACGTCGAGCTCGTCGACAACGAGACCCCACCAGATGAGGTCGACGCCGAGGGGCTCGTCCTGTCCGGGGGACCGGACATCGACCGGATCGGCAACTGTCCCGCGTATCTCGACCTCGACATCCCGGTGCTCGGGGTCTGCCTGGGGATGCAGATAATCGCCGCCGAACTCGACGGCCGCGTCGGTCCCGGGGAGTACGGCGGCTACGCGGACGTGACCGTCGAGATCACCGACAGTGGGGACCCGCTGGTGGGCTCGCTGGCCCCCGAAACGCGGGTGTGGGCGAGCCACGCCGACGAGGTCAAGGAGGTGCCGACGGGCTTCGCGCGGACCGGCCGGAGCGACGTCTGCGAGGTTGAGGCGATGAGCGACCCCGACCGGGAACTGTACGGCGTCCAGTGGCATCCGGAGGTCGCCCACACCGAGGAGGGCGAGGAAGTGTTCGCGAACTTCCTCGCTCGCTGTCAGTAAGCCGCCAGATAGATACTTTTACACGGCGGACTGGCCGTGATAGAGATATGACAGCCACTCAGGGCGACCTCGCGGGGCTCTCGCGGCTTATCTTCCGTGTCCCCGACTGGTACGCCAGCCTCGCCGTCGCCCTGGCCGTGGCCGCAGTCACCGGGATGCTCGTCTTCGATTCGTCGTTTTTCCTGCAGGCCGCCTGGGAGGGACTCTTTTTCCTGGGGATCCCGACGGTCGCCGCCACCGTCCTCTCGACGGCCATCGACCGGCGCTTCGGCGGCCGGCTCACCCGGGACCGGTCGGCACTGCTCGCGTTGGTCTGTGAGTTCATCGTCATCGCCGTGTTGCTGGTCGCGGGTGCCGTGGCACTGCTGACGGCCTTCGGGCAGCAGCTGGTCTTCGACGCGCTGCTCATCGCGCTCGCCGCCATCTTCGCCTTCCGGCTGCTCATCCTGATGGCCGTCTCCCGGCTGTCGACCCCCTGGAGCGTGGTCACCGCCAGCGTCCAGACCGTCACCGCCGCAGTCATCCTCTTCGTCTACGGCGGGACACTCTACTCGCTGCAGGTCGACGAGCCGGTGCTCCAGTCGCTGTTCGCCCGCCCGGAGGTCGCCCCCGAGGCGCTGCAGTACAGCGTCTACCCGTTCGATTTCCTGCTGCTCGCGGTCATCTGTACCATCTACGCCGCCGGGGTCTACTTCTTCCTGCGGGTGATCGACGAACCCTGGCAGCGCAGCCTCGGGGTCTCGGTGCTGGATTTCATCCAGGGCTTCATCGGCCACCTCGGCGAGGGGTCGAACGACCTCGAGGAGTTCTTCGAGGAGATCGGCGAGAAGGCGCTGGTCCCCGTCACTGTCCTCTCCTTTCGCCGCCCGGACGGGACCGAGAAGGCCGCGTTCGTCCTCGCGATGATCCACCCCGGACCGATGGGTGACATCGGCGGCGGCAACCTCCCGATCCGGATCGCCGAGGAGACAGAGGGACTTGCCTTCCCGCCACACGCCACCGCCGGCCACGACTTCAACCTCGTCACCTCGGGCGAGGTCGAGACCATTTGCGAGACCGTCGCGGAGGCGTACGAACGTATCGGGTACGGCGACACCGCCAGCAGGGGCGCCCGCGTCCGTGAGGGCGACGCCACGCTGACCGGTCACGCCTTCGGCGACGACGGGCTGGCCGTCAACACCTTCTCGCCGACCTTCGCCGACGACGTGGAGTACGCGGTCGGGCTCTCGGCGGTCGCGGAGGGCCGGTCCGGGGGGCTCGAGGACGTGCTCCTGGCCGACGCCCACAACTGCAACGACGGCCTGGAGGGCGAGGACCTGGGTCACGTCGTCCCCGGCAGCCGGCGCTCCTTCGACCTGATCCACGGGACCGGGCGCCTGGCCGAGCGGCTCTCGGGCATGAAACAGCACCCCCTGCAACTCGGGACGGCCTGGGCGGAAACCGACTGGGAGCCGGAAGACGGTATCGGGCCGCTCGGAGTCCGGGTCGCCGTCGTCGAGGCCGGCGGCCACCGGACCGCCTACGTGCTCGTCGACGGCAACAACATGGAGCCGGGGCTCCGGGACCACATCGTCGCACAGGTCGACGCCGTCGACCTCGTCGAGGTGATGACCAGCGACACCCACATCGTCAACACCGTCGAGGCCGAGAACCAGGTCGGGCAGGCCATCCCCGACGAGGACCTGGTCGCGGTGGTCCAGGGCCTGGTCGACCGGGCCGTCGCCGACCTCGAACCCGTCGAGGCGGGGATGGCCAGCGAGCGCGCCGAGGTGACCGTCTTCGGCAACGACCGCACCGAGACGCTGGCCAGCCACGCGAACGCCATGGTCTCGATGGGCTTCGCGATGGCCGGCGTGTTCATCCTCGCGGTCGTCTCGGTCAGCGTCCTGCTCTTCCTGCTCGTGAACCTGGCCTGAGGGCAGCGTAGACCCGGCGGGGCCGTCTCCAAGGGCGACGCAGCTGCACGCCGAACCCTAATGATTTATTTTTCGGGAACCGGTATCCGGGATACCATGACCGAGATCCGACTCCCGGAGGCGCGAGACCTGTTCAGCCGCGAACTGACCTTTCCCGTCGCCTGTTCGACCGTGGAGGACAGGCTGGGGGAGGTCGTGCTGGCGTCGCCAGCGGGCTCCCCGGAGACCATCGAGGACGTGCTCGCGCGGTGCGAGACCCGCGAGTTCGCGTCGGCCGACGAGCTGTACAGCGAGCTGTTGAGCGCCGTCGGCGAGCAGTACATCGGCCGGAAGGGGTACGACGACCGGGGGTCGACCCCCGGCTACGACGACGAGGTGTCGCTGTGATGGACGTGACCGTCGTGAGCGGCGTCCCCGGCGTCGGTGCCTCGCAGGTCTGCCAGGAAGCCCGGAGCCGGCTCGGGGAGGGGTACACGCTGTTGAACTTCGGCGACGTGATGCTCGAGCGCGCGGTCGCCGGGGACCGGGAGTTCGTCGCCGACCGGGACGACCTGGCGACCCTCCCCCGGCGGGAGATCAGGCTCCTGCAGCGCCGTGCCGCGGAGTTCGTCGCCACGACGGCCCGGGGCGAGTCGGTTATCCTGAACACCCATCTCGCCGTCGCGACCGCACACGGCTTTCTCACCGGGATGCCCGACGCAGTGCTCGCCGACATCGACCCCGCGCGGTTCGTCCTCGTGGAGGCCGACCCGGAGACCGTCGCCGACCGCCGCGAGTCGGTCGACTACCGGGAGTACCGCGAGCAGGGGCCGTGGGCGATCGACTTCCACCAGGACCTCAACCGCGCGGCCGCGATGGCCCACTCCGTCGCGACGGGCGCGCCGGTCCGTCTCGTCGAGAACACGGAAGCCGTCGAGGACGCCGCCGCGGACCTCGTCGCGATCGTCTCCGAGGCCGACCCCTCGGCGTGACCGGGCCAGCTAGTGACCAGCCCCTCCGTGGCCGGTCCAGTCAGTCGCCGGCCGCTCAGTCGTCGGCCGCGGCGACCTCACCGTGCTGGATCTCCGTCCCCAGCAGGTCCAGGAACTCGGCGAGCCACTCGTCGTGGTCCGGCCAGGCCTGCCCGGTCACGAGGTTCC
>JAZKSZ010000192.1:0-4040 GCA_036625795.1 Haloarculaceae archaeon | reverse complement strand
CCGACGACGACGTGACCGGCCGCGTGACCGTCCCGGTGCTGTGGGACAAACAGGAAGGGACCATCGTCAACAACGAGTCCAAGGAGATCCTCCGGATGCTCGACACCGAGTTCGACGATATTGCAAAGCGGGACGTCGACCTGTTCCCCGAAGGGTACCGCGAGGACGTCGACCGGATCATCGACGAGATCTACGAGCCGGTCAACAACGGCGTCTACCGGTGTGGCTTCGCCAACAGCCAGGAAGCCTACGACGAGGCCGCCGCGGAGCTGTTCGACGCACTCGACCACTGGGACTCGGTGCTGGCCGACCAGCGGTACCTCGCCGGCGACCGGCTGACCGAGGCGGACATCTGCATGTTCACCACGCTGGTCCGGTTCGACGAGGTCTACCACACCCACTTCATGTGCAACCACAAGCTGGTCCGCGAGTACGACAACCTCTGGCCGTACCTGCGGGACCTCTACCAGACCCCCGGCGTCGCCGAGACGGTGAACATGGACCACATCACGGAACACTACTACACCACCCACCCCGACGTCAGCCCGAAGCGGATCGTTCCGATGGGGCCGGACCCCGACTTCGAGGCACCGCACGACCGCGACGAGCTCCCGGGGAGCCCGCCGGCGGCACTGGACGCGCCGGCCGCGGCCGACTGAGCGGGGCCGACACTCGAGACCCATGACCGGGGACGGCACGGAGACCTACGCCTGCGACACCTGCGGCGCGGTCACCGACCGCAGGAATGCGGTTCGGCGGGAGACGATAGGCGGGCTGGACCCCGACCGCTGGCAGACGCTGTGCTGTCCGGACTGCGGGGCGCGGCTGAAGACTGTCCTCGTCGGGGAGTAGTCCGGCCATCGGTCCGCTCTCCTGCGCTGTGACCGCGGGACGTTTTTGTACCGGCGGGCGAAGACGTGGTATGGCCGATGAGTTCTACGTCGGCGTGGACTGGAGTTCGGGGTCGTGGTTCGCCGTCGTCTTCGACGCGGCGGGATTCGACCACGCCGGCGTCTTCGAGGAGGTCGGCGGGCTCTGGGAGCGCTACGAGGAGCGGGCCGAACGGGTGTTCATCGACATGCCGGTCGGGCTCGTCGAGGAAGGCGACCCGGTCCGGGCGTGTGACCGGCAGGCCCGCGCCGTGCTGGGGCCGCGCAGCCGGTCCGTGTTCACCCCACCGGTCCGCGAGGCCACCCGCAAGCGCCGGTACCCCGCCGCCAAGCGGGTCAACGAGCGCAAGGCCGACCGCGGGCTCTCGAAGCAGGCCTTCAATATCTCTGATGGCATCGCGGCCGTCGACCAGTTGCTCCAGAACGTCCCCGAGGCCCGGAGCGTCTTCCGGGAGTGCCATCCGGAAGTGTGCTTTCGGGCGCTTGCCGGCGAGCCGCTCGCCCACTCCAAGCGGAAGGCGGGGGGGTACGCCGAGCGGATGCGGGCGCTGGCGGGGTTCGACAGCGACGCCGCGCCGACGGTCCAGCGAGCCGCCGAGGCCGCCGGCGGGGCGGAGGTCGCGGTCGATGACGTGCTCGACGCGACCGTGCTGGCGTACACGGCCCGCCCGGGCCCGGGTGAGCTGTTCACGCTCCCGCCGGAGCCGCCGACTGACGCCGCCGGCCTCCCGATGGAGATGGTCTATCGCGCCCCGGAGCCGCTGGAGCCGGGGGAGTGAGGCTAGTTCTCCCGTAGCGTCGCCGAGCCGACCTCGACATCGACCAGCGCCCCCTGCGGGTCGCCGTCGGCGTCGCGGTAGGCCGCGCCGCCGTCGTCGAGGTACTGGGCGAACAGCCGGTCGGCGACGTCCAGGCGGAGGTCAGGGTCCTCGCGGATCGTGGCCGTCCCGCGGACGAGGGTGAGCCAGGCGCTCCCCTCGCCCTCGATGGCGAGCGCGACGCGTGGGTTGCGCCGGACGTTGGCCAGCTTCCGGCCCTGCGTAAAAAAGTAGACGTGGCCGTCGTCGTAGAGGTACCAGACCGGCGCGACGTGTGGGCGGTCGTCGACGGCGGTGGCGAGAAACGCCGAGTACGGCTTCCCGGCGACCCGGTCGACGACGTCGTCGGGGACGCTCATACCCACTCTCGCATCCCGTCCAGTATGAGCCTGCCGACGCAGGTCGGCCGCCAGCCGACCCCGGCCGCTGCCCGCTCCCGCTCCTGCTCGCACCCCCGGGAGTTTTGTGCTCCCGTGTCTCACATCCGGCCATGAGTGACGAACTCGAGACGCGGTCGCTGGCGGATTGCGTGGTGCTGCTGGCGCTCGCAGACCTCTCCGTGGCCGACAGTACGCCGGCCCACACCGGCGAGGTGTGTCGCGCGTGCAACGAGGCGGTCGAAGAACTCGAGGGCGACGTGCTCGGGTCAGTCTCGGAGGCCGAGGTGAACCGCGCGCTGAACCGGCTGGAGGCCGACGACCACGTCGTCGCCGAACCCAGCGACGACACCTCGGCAGTCGGGAAGGGCCGCCCCCGCTTTGTTCTCGAGGCGGACCCGGCAGCAGTCCTCGACGCCCTCGCCCAGGACGACCGGGTCGCCAACCTCGCCGCCGGGCTCAAGGAGTCGCTGTAAGGTCTCGAGCCCGGCCGTTCTACCGTCTCGCGAGCGACCGGCTCGCCCGGCGCTACGCGCCGGCAAGTGCGTCGAGAACGCCGACAGCCCCCGCCAGCAGCCGCTCGTCGCTCCCGAACCGGCCGACACACTGGAGCCCGACCGGCAGCCCGTCCACCCGGCCGGCGGGCACCGTCACCGCCGGCAACCCAGCGTAGGTCCAGGGCCTGTTCATCACGCTGTCGCCAGTAGTCGCGATGCTCGCGGGCGCGGGTCCCGGCGCGGCCGGACAGACCCAGAGGTCCACGCCCGCCGCGTCCATCCGCTCGTGGACGCGCTCGCGGGTCCGCTCGCGACCGGCCCGAGCCTGCGCGACCCGCTCGTCACTGACCGCCTGCCCCTCCCGTATCGTCTCGGCGGTGGTCGTCCGGTAGAACGGCTCGTACTCCTCGAACCAGGCCCCGTGTTCGCGTGCGAACTCGCCGGTCGTCAGGTCGAGGTGCTGCTCGTCGACCCGCTCGTACTCCTCGAATGCCCGGGTGCGGGCGACCTCGTACCCGGCGTCGACCAGTGCCGCGACCTGTTCGCGGAAGGCCGCGAGCCCCTCGGGGTCGGCCCGGTCGAGGTACGGCCCGTCGGGGACACCGAGGGCTGGGGCCCAGCCGGCGTCGCCGCTGGCATCCTGGTGACCGTCGGCAGGGTCCCACCCGTCGCAAAGGGTGGCCGCGGCACGCCGGGCCCCGGGAACGTCCTGCGTAAACAGCCCGACGTGGTCGACACTCGTCGACCGCGTGAGCACGCCCTCGGTCGGGATGCGGCCGAAGCTGGGTTTGAAGCCGACCACGCCGCAGAACGCGGCCGGCCGGATGACGGAGCCACCGGTCTGGGTTCCAAGCGCCAGCGGGGTCATCCCGGCGGCGACGGCAGCCGCGGAGCCGCTGGAGGAGCCACCGGGCGTGTGGTCGGCGTCGTGCGGGTTGCGGGTTAGCCCGGGCGCGAAGCCGGCGAACTCAGTGGTGACGGTCTTGCCGAGCACCACCGCGCCGGCCTCGCGGAGCCGCTCGACCACGGCCGCCTCCGGAGCGTCGTCGCCGCCGAACAGCTCGGGCGGAAGCGCTGACCCGGCCCGCGTCGTGAAGCCGTCGACGTGGACGATGTCCTTCACGCCGACCGGGACGCCGAACAGCGGCGGCCGCTCGGCGGGCTCGGGGTGGTCGCCCGCGACCCGCTCGGCCGCTGCCCGCACCCGCTCGCGGCGGTGACACTCCTCGTAGAACGCCCGGACCTCCGGGTCGCGGTCGTCGATGCAGTCACACAGCCGCCCGGCGTACGCGACGGGGGCACGCTCGCCGGCCTGCAGCGCGGCCGCGGCTTCCGCCAGCGGGGCGTCGGCGATGGTCATGGCAGGCCTTCGACCCACCGCCATCTAAGTTCCGGGGGGCGGGCCGGACTGCGAGACTGGCAGCTTTTTGTCCGCGGGGGGATGGGGTGGGGACATGC
>JAZKSZ010000191.1:0-4048 GCA_036625795.1 Haloarculaceae archaeon | reverse complement strand
CGCGAGCAGCGCCGCGAGTCCGGGTTCGACCTGGTGGCGCTCGCCGGCTACACCAACGCCGGCAAGTCGACGCTGCTGCGCCGGCTGGCCGAGGACCTCGACGTCGACGAGAACGAGCAACTGCACCCGGACCTGGACGCCACCGCCGAGTCCGAGAACCGGCTGTTCACCACCCTCGGGACGACCACCCGCAGAGCCGACATGGACCGCCGGGACGTGCTCGTGACGGACACGGTCGGCTTCATCTCCGAGCTGCCCCACTGGCTGGTCGAGTCGTTCAAGTCGACGCTCGATGCGGTCTATCGCGCGGACCTGGTCCTGCTGGTCGTGGATGTCACCGAACCTGTCGAGGAGATGCGCGAGAAGCTCGTGACGAGCCACGACACCCTCTACGAGCGCAACGAGGCCCCCATCGTGACGGTGCTGAACAAGGTCGACCAAGTCGAGGAGGCGACCGTCGACCGCAAGCGGGAGGCGCTGTCGGCGCTCGCTCCGAATCCCGTGGCCGTGAGCGCGAAGACCGGCGAGAACCTCGAGGCCCTCCGGGAGCGGATCCACGAGGAACTGCCCGACCTCGAGCGCGAGCGCCTCGTGCTCCCGATGAACGACGACACGATGAGCGTCGTCTCCTGGATCCACGACCACGCCAACGTGCGTGACGTGGACTACGGCGACCAGGTCGTCATCGAGTTCGAGGCCCGCCCGGCAATCGTTGAGCAGTCCCGCGCGAAAGCGGGCGAACTAGTCGCCTCGGCCTGACGGGGCGGACCGGCGCGGCCGCAGCCGGTCAGGACTCGCGGCGCATCGCCTCCGGGATCGCCTCGACCATGTCGCTGGCCAGCAGCCCGTTTCCGTGTTCCTCGACGACGATGTCTCCCGCGCGGCCGTTGGCGTAGGCCGCGATTGCGGCGGCGTCTACCGGGTCGTGCGTGGCTACGAGCGCGCCCGTCACGCCCGCGAGCACGTCGCCGGTCCCGCCGACGGTCATCCCGGGGTTGCCGGTCCGGTTGACCCGCGTTCGCTCGCCGTCGGAGACCACGTCGTAGTGTCCCTTCACGAGCAGAGTGTGGCCCAGTTCGGCGGCAAAGTCCGCCACGAGGGCGCGGCGTTCGCGCCAGTCGTCGCTGCGGGGGCCGCCCATCCCGGCGAGTTCGCCCTGGTGGGGCGTACAGACCAGGGTCGCCTCCGTCGTCAGGTCGGGTACCATCTGGAGGGCGTCGGCATCGACGACCGCGGTCCCGGAGTACCCCTCCAGCAGCGCGCGGGCGGCCTCGAGGCTGTCGGGGTCGTCCCCGAGGCCCGGCCCGACGACGATGGCATCCTGTTCCTCCGCGAACTCCAGGACCTGCCCGACGTGGCCCGGTTCGAACTGCCGGCCCTCGACCGGCCGGACGATGAGGTCCTCGCGGTAGCCCTGGACCTCGTGGGCGACACTCGTCGGGCAGGCAACCCGGACGAGGTCGGCCCCGGCCCGGAGCGCGGCCTGGGCGGTCAGCGCCGGCGCCCCGGCGTAGGGCCCGCCACCGACGACCAGGACCTCGCCGTGGTCGCCCTTGTGACTCTGCGGGTCCCGAGTCAGTCGCAGCAGGTCCCCCGGTCCGGTGAAGGTCTCCGCCGCGTCCGGGATGCCGATGTCGGCGACCGTCACGTCGGCGTCGAGGTCCGCCAGGCCGGGTTTCGGGGCGTGGAAGGTGACGACGTGGTCGGGCTCGACGGCGTTCTCGGCGAGATCGCCGGTCTCGCCGTCCAGTCCCGAGGGGACATCCACCGAAAGCACGGGCGCGTCGCTGTCGTTCATCGCGGCGGCGGCCGTCGCCGCGGGTTCGCGGAGACTGCCGCGAATCCCGGTGCCGAGCATCGCGTCGATGAACAGGTCCGGCTCGCCCGGTTCGAAAGCCGTCGAGTCCCGGAGCTCCCGGGCGGGGATGTCGCTTGCCAGCAGGGCTGCCCAGTTCTCCCGGGCGATGTCCGTCGTGATGGTCTCGGCTCGCCCCAGGAGCAGTACCTCGACGTCGAACTCGTTCAGAAAGCGGGCGGTCACGAGGGCGTCCCCGCCGTTGTTCCCGCGGCCACAGACGACCGTCACCGACGCTCCCGGGTCGACCAGCTCCTTCACCCTGCGGGCGACGGCGTTCCCGCTCGACTCCATCAGTTGTTTCCGCGGAATGCCGAGTCCAGCCGCGTTCGCGTCGACGACTGCCATCTCGGAGCCGGTGATCATGGTCGGAGTTCGGCACCGCGACTCAAAACGGTATCGCGGACCGGGCCCCTCCCGCGACGCCACCTATCGGGGTCACCACCGCACCCGGAACTGCTCCTCGCCCTCCGGCTCCTCGTAGGTCACGTCGACAGCCTCGACCCGGGCAGCCTCGCTGCCCTCGTGGCAAAACTCGACCATCGCCTCGACGGCCTCCTCCGGGCCCTCGAAGACTGCCTCGACGCGGCCGTCGTCGAGGTTGCGCACCCAGCCGCCCACGCCGCGCTCGCGAGCCTCGTCGCGGGTGGTCGCGCGGAAGTAGACGCCCTGGACCTTGCCCGTAACGTAGACGTGTGCGCGCGTCCGTGACATACGCGAGGATCAACTCCCGTGGGACAAAAATCCCAGCGGCCTGCCGGCTGTTGCCCCCTCGAGAAGCCCACTCAGGCCCCGGGTGCGTCCTCGGCGTGGCGCAGGTAATGGAAGATGTAGGTCTGTGTGTACCCCGCGAACTCCCCGCCGAGGCGCTCGCGGATCGCCCGGGAGGTTTCCGCGTAGCCGCCGCGGTCGCAGTCGGGGTAGTACTCCTCGATGGTCGTCCGGATCCAGGTGTCGAGCGGGACTGCCTCGAGGTAGCCGAGCGAGAAGAGGAGGACGCAGTCGGCGACCTTCTCGCCGACGCCGACGAACTCCGTGAGGTACTCGCGGGCCTCCTCGTACGGCCGGCCCGCGGCCTCGCGCGGGTCGGCCTCGCCGTCAGCGACCATCTCCGCGGTGCGCTTGACGTAGGGGGCCCGGTAGCCCAGCTTGAGTTCCCGCAGCCGCTCCTCGCTGGCTGCCGCGAGCTGCTCCGCCGTGGGAAAGGCGTGGTAGGTCCCGCCGTCGAAGCCGACTGGTGTTCCGAAGGCCTCCCGGAGGGATTGCTGCATCCCGTGGATCCGCGAGACGCGCATCTGGGCCGAGCAGATGAACGAGACCAGCGACGGGAACGGCGGGTCGCGGACGATCCGCAGCCCCCAGTAGGCGTCGTAGGCCTCGCGGACGAGCCGGTCGTCCGGGGCGGTCTCGCGGATGGCCGGGAGGTCGTCGTCGAGGCCGAGCCGGCGGCGCAGTAGCGGGTCGGCGTCGACCGTCGACTCCCACTGCAGGTCCCCGTCGCGCTGGCGGGCGCGGACGACGACGGGCCCCCCGTCGACCCAGGCGGTCGTGAGATACCAGCCGTCGTCGCCGGCCGTGCCGGCCTGGAAGTCCCGGCCGTCCTCGCGCCACCAGAGGTACGACTGCCCGCTCTCGAGGGTGGCCTGGAGGTCCAGGTCGCCGGACAGCGACGGCACGTCGATAGTCCCGCGTTCCATACCCACGGGAGGGAATCGCCGGCCTTCCGCGTTTCGAGTTGGCCGGTCCACTGGGAGCGAACGGTCAGGCTAACCTTCATATTGGTGCCCGGACAACTATCGAGTATGGACTGTCGAGTTGTCGTCGAGGCCGCCGTACCGGTGTACGACGTGGAGACCACGGACGAGGCGGTCCGGATCGCCATCTCGAAGACCGGCGAGATGCTGAACCCGGACCTCAACTACGTCGAGATCGACATGGGCGAGCGGACCTGCCCCAACTGCGGGGAATCCCACGACCCCGCCTTCATCGCTGCCGACGAGAGCCTCGTCGCGCTGGAGCTGGAGATGACAGTCTTCAACGTCGAACGGGACGAACACGCCGCGCGGATCGCCCGCAAGGAGATCGGCCAGCGCCTGGAGAACATCCCGCTCGAGGTCATCGAGATCGAGGAACTCGAAGACGAGGACGACGAGGAGGGGTCGGACGAGGACGAGGCGTCGAACGGGGGCGAGG
>JAZKSZ010000190.1:0-4119 GCA_036625795.1 Haloarculaceae archaeon | reverse complement strand
AAAAGCCATTACCGGATATGGGGGGTGTCACGCGGTTAAAACCATCGGGTCACCCCCGGCCGAGCGAGGGAACCGCGTCCGTGACCGTGAGCACTACTCCGACTCCTCGACCCGCTTGCCCTCCGCCTGCGGAACCACCTCGTGGTCGGCACCCTCCCACTCGCGGTCCAGTTCCGCGCCCTCGAACAGCCGGTCGAGAAAGACTGCCAGCGAGGCCACCTCGGAGTGGGGCTGGTTGGTGACTGCCAGGTTCCAGTCGGCGGCTTCGTAGACGTCCCAGGGGACCTTCTCGGCGCCGACGACCGCCAGCAACGGCCCGGACTGGTGCGCCTGACGGACGGTCTCGATCTCCTCCTGGACCGGCAGGCCGTACATCGTGAGGTGGACGACCCTCCCCTCCCAGTCCGCCAGGTACTCCGCTGGCGCCTCGGTCGTCTCGACGGCGAAGGGGCCACCGAAGCGGTCGGTGATGTCCTCGACAGTCGGCGCCCGGCTCGCCCCCTCGTTCGCGAACACGACCCGGTCCGCCCCGAGCGCGCGTGCCGTCAGGCCGACGTGGGTAGTCATCCGCTCGTCTCTGCCGGGGCGGTGGCCAAGCCGCAGGACCGCTACCTCTGGCGAGCCCCGCATCAGAGCCGCTCCTCGACGGCCGACCGGACGGTCTCGACGGTCGAGTCGCCGAAGCCGCTGGTCACCACCTCGCCGTTCAGGACGAAGCCCGGTGTCCCCTCGACGCCCGCGTCGATCCCGCGCTGGCGGTCGCTCGTCACGGTCTCCCTGTAAGCCCGGTCCACGGCGTCCGCCCGGACCACCTCGCCGTCGTATCCGAGGTCGGCGGCGAGGTCGGCATAGAGAGTGGGCGTCTCCGAGCCAAGCGCCCCCTGATTCGAGAAGAGCGCGTCGGCATACTCCCAGAAGGCTCCGTCGCCGTGGCGGTCCTGAACCGCTCGGGCGGCGCTCGCGGCCTCGAAGGATTCCGGGTCGAGCACGGGGATCGGGAGGTCGCGGTGTTCGTAGCGGATCTGACCCGTCGCAACGAATTCCTCGGCGAGCGCGGGGTAACCGTTGGCGTCGTAGTCCCGGCAGTGCGGACAGGCGAAGTCCTCGTAGACGGCGAGGGTTACGTCGGCCTCGGGGTCACCTTCGACCGGTGGCGATAGCTGGCCGGTAGGGGTTTCTCCGCCGCCGTCTCCGCTGCCGGTCCGGGTCCCGTCTCCGCTGGTTCCCCGACCGTCGGCCGTCGGCGTGGAGCCGCCGCCGGTGCAGCCGGCGAGGCCGACGGCTCCCGTGGCGCCGACCGCCACGAGGACCTGCCGGCGGGTGGGCGTGTCGCGCATGTCGGCCCTCAGATCCCGCCCGTCTTATACCCTCCGGGGTGGCTGCGGCGGCTCCCTGGGCTGCGACCCGGGGGAGAGGTTTTTCCTGCTGGCGCCGCGAGAGTCCGGTGATGAACCTAGAGGACCATGCCGAGGACCTCGCCTCCGACCTCGGCGTCGACAAAGAGGAGGTCAAACGCGACCTGGAGAACCTCGTGGAGTACAGCGTCCCCATCGACGAGGCGAAGGGAAACCTCCGCCGGAAGTACGGCGACGGCGGCGGCAGCGACGCCGCTCCCGCGAGCAAGGAGATCGCCGACATCGAGACGGGCGACTCGAACGTCTCTGTCAGGGCGGTCGTGCTCACGGTCGGCAAGCGGTCGATCCGCTACCAGGGCGAGGACCAGGTGATCTACGAGGGGCAACTGGCCGACGACACCGGCCGGATCGACTTCACCTCGTGGGTCGAGTTCGAAGGCGAGCCCGGCGACACGCTCCGGCTCGGCAACGCGGGCGTCCGCGAGTGGGAGGGTGACCCCGAACTCAATATCGGCCAGGAGACGACCGTCGAGGCGGCCGAGGAATCCCTCGACATCGGCGAGTACGACGTCGGCGGCGACAGGAGCCTGGCGGAGCTGGCCCCGGGCGACCGTGGGGTCAATGTCGAAGTCACGCCCCTGGAGGTCGAGCGGAAGGTCATCGACGGCCGGGACGGCGAGACGGAGATCCTCAGTGGCGTTCTGGCCGACGAAACCGCCCGGTTGCCCTTTACTGACTGGGACCCCCACCCCGAGGTCGAGGAGGGAGCATCCGTCCGGGTCGAGAACGCCTACGTCCGGGAGTTCCGCGGCGCCCCCTCGGTCAACGTCTCCGAATTTTCGAAGGTGGGCCGGCTCGAGCGGACGGTCGAGGCGACGGAGTCGGCACCGCACCTCGACATCGGCGAGGCCGTCGACTCCGGCGGGCTCTTCGACGTCGAGGTGACGGGCAACGTCGTCGGCGTCCGGGACGGCTCCGGCCTGGTCGAGCGCTGCCCGGAGTGTGGCCGGGTCACCCAGAACGGCCAGTGCCGGCAACACGGCGCCGTCGACGTCGAGGACGACCTCCGGACGAAGCTCATCTTCGACGACGGGACCGGGACGCTGACCGTGGTCCTCGACGACGAACTGACGGCAGAGGTCTACGGCGGCGGCCTCGAGAAAGCCCGCGAACACGCCCGCGACGCGATGGACCGCGAGGTCGTGGCCGACGCCATCCGCGAGGAACTCGTCGGGCGGGAGTTCCGGGCGCGCGGCTCGCTCAGCGTCGACGACTTCGGGGCGACGCTCGACGCCGCGGAGTTCGCGGAGACCGACGGCGACCCCGCCGGCCGCGCCGAGAAACTGCTGGCGGAGGTGGGCGAATGAGCGACTCCGACTCCGACGGGCCGGGTCGCCGGGAGGTGGCCCATCGCCTGTTCGCCGCCGAGTTCGAGGACGCCGACCTCTCGTACTCCGAGAGCGACGAGGAGCGGGCGCCAAACTACGTCGTCACGCCCTCCGGCGCCCGCGTGAACCGGCTGTTCGCCGCCGGCGTGTTGACCGAGGTCGAACAGGTCTCGGAGGACGTGCTCCGGGGCCGGGTGGTCGACCCGACCGGCGCCTTCGTGCTCTACGCCGGCCAGTACCAGCCCGACGAGCAGGCCTTCCTCGACCGCGCCGAGCCCCCGATGTTCGTCGCAGTGACCGGCAAGGCCCGCACGTTCCAGCCCGACGACGCCGACACGGTCTACACTTCAGTCCGCCCCGAGACGATAAGCGAGGTCGACGCCGACACCCGCGACCGCTGGACGGTCGACGCCGCCGAGCGCACGCTCGACCGGGTCGGGACTTTCGCCGCGGCGGCCCGCATGGACGCCCGCGGCGACGCGCTGGCGGCCGCGCTGCGCGAGCAGGGCGTCGACGACAGCCTCGCGGAGGGGATAGCCCTCGCCCTCGACCACTACGGCACAACCGGCTCCTACCTCGCCGCCCTGCGGGAGCTAGCGCTCGACGCAGCCCGGGTCGTCGCGGGCCAGCGCGAGGAAGTCGAGCCGCTCACCGTCGATCCCGCTGCTGGCGACGACGGTGGGCTCGCCGACCTCGCTGCAGACCTGGGGGGCGCCGGGGGATCGACGGAGCTAGCCGAACCCGCAGAACCGGCAACGACGACCGGGACCGAGACGTCAGAACCCTCGACGGGCGATGCAGGCACGGACAGCGCAGCGGCGACAGCGTCGACGGAGTCGACAGAATCGACATCGTCAGCCGGGATGGCAGAGTCAGCCGAGTCGACAGAGGATACAGAACCCTCCGGAGCGACGGAGTCAGCAACGGCGACGACCGAGGCTACCGGAGCGGACGAGTCGACCGAAGCCACGGAGCCAGCGGGGACGACAGCGACAGTCGAGCCGACCGCGGGGTCGGACACGGTGACGGAGGATGCGGGGGCAGCGACGGGTACCGAAGCCATCGACGGTGCGGAGGAGTCCGACGACATCGGCGACTTCGAGGGGGGCGGACTCGAGAGCAGCGACGAGGACGACCTCGACGACTTCGAGCCCGAGGAGTTCGAGCTCGACGACGACGAGCGCGAGGAGATAGAGGAGGAGTACGGCACCGACTTCCAGAGCGGCACCGAGGTGGAGGAACCCGGCGAAGCCGGCATCGAAACGCCGGATATCGATTCCGAACCAGAAGCCGAGACCGCAGGAGGGTCAGACGCCCAGCCGGCCACCGGTGGAGACGCAGCGCCGGAAGCGGAGTCGGAACCCGAGGCCGAGACG
>JAZKSZ010000006.1:0-22266 GCA_036625795.1 Haloarculaceae archaeon | reverse complement strand
TCGGCGACGAAGACACCGGCCCGCTGGACGGCGAGGACACCGGCCCGCTTGAGGAGGACGATGCCAGTCCAATAGGTGAGGAGGATCCGGAACCGCTCGAAGAGGACGATTCAGAGCCGCTCGAAGAGGACGATTCAGAACCGCTGAGCGGGGACGACACCAATCCGCGGAGCGAGGATAGCTCGGCCCCAGGCGGACAGCGTGGAGCGGAGCCGGGTAGCCGGCCCGCCGGACCGACCCCCGAGCAGCCATCCCCGTCACCGCGGGAATCGTCGGCCGGTGAGCCGTCACCACACAGTCCGCCACCGCGGGAGCCGACCCCGGGAGCGGAGGGTGGCGCGGCGGAACCGTACGCGGGGGACACCGGCGGGGAGGCCACAGCCCCGGAGAGGACAGTCGGGGACCGGGTGAACCGCCGGACTGTCCTGGCGGGTGGCGGGCTGTTGGCCGCGCTGGCTGCGGTCGGCGCCGGCGCGTGGGCGTTTCTGGGCGGCGGCTCCAGCGGCGGCGTGGACCTGTCGGCCGTGCCCGACCGCGCGGAGACGGTCGCTGCCGTCGACGTCGCCGGTCTCCGGGAAAGCGACGCGCTCTCGGGGGCACTCAACGCGCAACTCCCGCTGTCGCTCCCGCTGCTGGACGCGGACACCCTGGCCGGCGTGCTGGATGGGGTTGCGAGCCGGACCGGGATGGACCCCGCGGGCGTCCGACAGGCGGTCAGCTTCGCCGCACGGAGCGCCGGCCCGGGGACCTACGCCGGCCTCGTCCTGGAGACGGAGTGGGACGGCGACAGCCTGTCGTCGAGTCTCGAGGCGGCCGGCGAGTCGCTCGCGGAGGAGACCTACGCCGACAGCCGGCTGTTCGTCGCCGAGTACGCCGACCTAACCTTCCCGGTGGCAGTCGGCGAGGTAGGCGAGGGACGGTACGCGGTCGGCACCCGACCCGAGGTCGAGGACGTCCTCGAAACCGCGAGCGGGTCGACTCCCTCGGTCGGGGGGCGGCAGGTCGAGGCCTTCCGTGCTGCGGCGGACGGGCAGGTCCGCGTCGGGTCGTTGCTCCCGTCGGACCTGCTGTCGGGAACGCTTCCGGAGAGTGTCCCCGACCCGGTCGTGGCCGCACTGACCGAGACCGCCCGCAACGTCGAGTACGTCTCCGGGTCGGTCGGTGCGGACGGGAGCGCGCGCCTGCGGGCCGAGACGGGGTCGAGCGAGGCCGCGGAGACGGCGGCCGCGCAGTTGCGGGCCGCATCGACGCTCGCGGCCGACGAACTCGGAGGGGCGGGCTCGGAGGGGGCGCTCGCGACACTCGCCAGGCTCCTCGACGAGGCGAGCGTCTCGCAGGAGGGGACGTCCGTCACGGTGGGTCTGTCGTCGGCCTACGAACTGCTCGCGGCCGCCCTAGCGGCGACCGAGTAGGGCGCCGTAGAGCGCCGACGCGGCGGCCCCCGGGGACTGCGTGGGGAGGTGATAGTCCATCCGCTCGCGTGCGAAGTCGACGAGCATCGGGAGGTCGGAGAGGTGCAACAGCTTCCGCATCGCCAGGGGGTTGCCGCCGTTGACCTCCGCGAGGGTGTCCGTGTCGGCGGCGTTGAGGTCGGTCATCAGCCGGTCGTAGCGCTCGTTCGGCGCGTAGTAGAGGAGTTCGGTCATGAACAGGCGGGTGCGGGCCTTGGGCGCCACCTCGCTGTGCCAGAGGTCGGCGTAGGTCGACATCGTCTCCGCGGACGTGTCCGGCTCGCGGGGCGTGAGGGCGGCGTCGGCCGTGACCGCGGCGGCGCGGGCCGATTTCATCCCCTTGTGGATCCCCTCGCCCCACAGCGGGTCGACGGTCGGGACGGTGTCGCCGACCGCCATGAAACTGTCAGTGTAGAGCTGTCCGGGTGGCTGGATGTGCGCGGAGCCGCGGTGCTGTTTGCCCTCGAGCCTGGTCGCGGACTCGAAGCGGGGGTCAGTCTCCAGCCAGTGTTCGAGGTAGTCGTCGATGACCATCCCGTCCCCGGCTCGCTCCCGGTGGTAGTCGTTCTGGATGTAACAGAGCCCGACTTTCGCCGTGTCGCCGCCGGTGTGGAAGACCCAGGAGTAGCCCCCCGGCGCGAGGTCGTGGTCCAGCCGGAGCATCATCGCGTCGGTCAGGTCGGCGTAGCCGGGGTGGTCGACCGAGATACCCTCGAACTCGTACTCGACTCCGATAGCCTGGCGCTCGCGCTCGAGGTCCGAGACCCCCAGCTCGCGAGCCAGCGGCGCCGACGGCCCCGTCGCGTCGACCACGATGTCCGCGAAGACCTGCTCGTCCCCGTTGAACTCGACGCCGACGACGTCCCCGCCCTCGGTGATCGGCCCAGAGACCCGGGCGTCGAACCGGTAGTCCGCCCCGCGCTCGCGGCCGTCCCGGACCAGAAAGCGCTTGAAGTCGGCGAAGTCCATCACCGCGCCGGCCTGTTCCTGGACAGTGTGGTTGTTCGGGGACTCCAACACCACCGTGTCGGTGAAGTTCATGACAACCTCGTTTGGGACCGAGAAGGAGGCCATCATCGACGGGAAGGTGCCCGCGGTGGATTTGTTGCTCTGCCGGGGGAACTCCGCCTCGGACTCGGTCTCGAGGACGAGCACGTCGTAGTCCCGGCCGGCGAGGTCGCGAGCACACTGCGCGCCCGCCGGTCCGGCCCCGGCGACCACCACGTCGTAACGGTCGTCCATGGACGTGTGTGTCGTGTTTCGCTAATCAGTCTTGCTACTCGAAACGCCACAGGGCCCGCCGGAGTGCTGGTCCGGACACCATCACGCTCAAGCCCCCGCCCGACGGAGCACCGGTCGATGCTTCGAGCGAGCGCGGGCTGGCTGGCTGCCCGGGACGCCCTGCCGACGTCCGTACAGGCAGTACTGGGCTACTACGCCGACTCGGGCGTGTTCGACTACGGGAGCCTCCGACTCAAGAGCCGGGTCGACGACGTGACCGAGACCCTTGTCGACGACGCCTTCGGGGCCGTAGAGGGCCGCGCCGAAGCCGAGCTCGGCGCGCCCGTCGACTTCGCGTACGACACCAAGCTCATCCTCCCGGCGAAGCTGACGCTCGGCTACCTCTACCGCCGTGCGGACTGCGAGAACGACCGTGCCGACCGCCTCACGCGCCTGGTCGTCGAGGCGCTCGTCGACGGGGATATGCGCGACGCGATCAACGACGAGGAGTACGACGACTTCGAGGTGAGAGTCGGCGGGGAGACCGCGACCGACCAGCAGCGCCGCCGCGCGGCCGAACTCGCCCAGGGGACACTCGAAGAGCGGGTCGAGGAGCTGTTCTCCGAATTCCCCGGAGGCGTCAGGGAAGCCTACGAGCGGGCCGTCGAGGTCTCGGAGCGCCACCAGGACCAGGACCCCCACTTCCGGCGGCTGATGGCCCGCGCCGGGGAGGGTGACAGGGACGCACTCGAGGCGGTCAGGGTGGAGTACCGCGACGCCGACTTCCCGGACCCGCCCGACGCCTTCGGGGAAACCGAGCGCGAGCTCCCCTACATCAAGACACAGTACGACCGCGTGGGGGTCATCTACGAGGGGATGGTGGAGATGTACCGGGCCGCGGACCTGCCGGTTTCGCCGGCCTTCGAGCGGTCGATCGTGTTGGCGATCATCGGCGCCCAGGTCTGGCTCGACGACGTCGACGACTACGCCGCGGACATGCGCGAGGGGCAACTGACGCCGGTGACCGCCGAGTATCTCCTCGCAGAGAGCGACCGCGAGGCCTACGACCGCGTGCTCGACGTCGCGAACGGCTACCTCGACCTGGCGAAGACCCACGCGACGACGGCCGACTCCGCGCTGACCGGGATCGCCACGGAGTACATCTACCGCGACGGGGAACCGGAGCTGTTGCCGGGGAGCCACTGACGAGTCACCGGTGACCCTTCCCCGCCCGAGTGTGAGGGATTCGCACGACAGCCCGAAGTGGCTACACTTTTGATAGCGGCGGCAGGAAAAGGGAATATGTCGCGTCTCGCGTCCCTGGTTCGACGGGTGAGCAGGCTCGGACGGCTCGTCTCGGTCGGCGGGCGGACGGTCCTCTCGCTCGACACCAACCCCGTGTCCGCCGAGTGGACCCACATCACGAAGGTCGACCCGGAGCGCGAGAAGAAGCTCCCGCTCGCCTACCCGCTGTATCTCTCCCACACCGGCGCGGTCTCCGTCGGCGGCTCGCAGGACGTCACCGACCACAACACCGAGGAGACCTTCGAAGTGGTCAACGCCGCCGAGGTTCCGGCCTTCCACGAGCCCAGTGCCGCCGACCACGTCACCGAGCGGACCCGCGACGCCGCCGACTTCATGGCCGTCCCGGAGGTGCTCAACGGCGACAGCGAGGCACTCGTGGGGAAACTGGGCCGCGGCATCGAGCACGTCCGCGAGGAACTCGCGCCGGCCTACATCGACGAGCAACTCCCCCTCCCACTGGGCGAGGGCCTGGGCGACCGGCTCTCGGCCTTCGCCGGCGCCTGGATGATGGAGGAGGCGGTCTTCGAGGCCTACATCATCATGAACCTCGACTCCGCCGCCGCCCGGGAGGCCAACGTCACGGAGGCCGACCTACTGGAGCCCGAGGCCGCGAAACACCGCGCCATGGCCGCCGAGACCCACCTCGACAGCGAGGTGGTCTATCTGGAGTACTCGGGGACCTTCGGCGGCGAGGAGGCCGTCGACCTCCTCCGGGAGATCGACGACGGTGTCTCCTGGTCGCGGGTCTGGTACGGCGGCGGCCTCGACAACCGCGAAGACGCCCGGACGGTTCTCGATGCCGGCGCCGACGCCGTCGTCGTCGGCAACGTCTTCCACGAGATCGCCGGCGAGGAGGCCGACCTGTACGAGGCCGCCCGCGAGGAGTTCGCAACCGCGCCCGACCGTGATGCGGTCCGCGACTTCGTCGAGCGCGAGGTCGACGTCGGGGACACACACGCCGCGAGTTACCTCTCGACGATCACCGCTGTCCCGGACCCCGAGGGCCGGGCCGCTCGTTACCTGACCGCCGGGGTCCACACCGCGCTCCAGTTGCGCGACGTCGCCGACGGACTCGACGACCCCGACGCGGCGGCCATCCGGGAGGCCATCACTGGGACGCCCCCTGGAGCATCCGTCCTCGCGGACGCCGTCGGCGATGCCGACGGGCTCGCACGGCGGCTCGGGACCGCGCTGCTCGCCGAGCGTGCGGGCGTCGCGGACGCCGGCGGGCTGCCCGCCAGCCACATCGGGCTCACCCTGTAGGGACGGCGCACTTAGGGATCGCGCCCTCAGCAGTCGTATGACGAATCCGCACCGCGAGACGGCCGTTTCGGCGCTGGTAGACCGGGACTGGCGGGCAGCCGGCGACGCCTACACCCGGGCCGCACACCGTGACCTGGGCGACGGGGAACGTGGCGACGGCACCGGCGGGGACGTGCTCGACCCGGGAGCCCGGGACCGTCCGGCCGCCGGCCTGTCCTTCCTGCTAACGGCGGGGTTGTGTTACCGTCTGGCCGGCACCGAGGACCGCGCACGCTACCGCGCGCTCACAGCCGCGCCGCTCGCGCTCGACGCCCGTGACCACGTCCGCGAGGGGGTCGAACGCGCCGTCTGCCAGGAGTTCGTCGCCGATGCCGCCGTCGTCCGCGGAGCCGAGGACGCCGCCGCGGAGGCCTACGACCGGGCCGAACGCCTCTACCGGACTCACCACCCGGAGGACCCGCTCGATGCCGCCACCGGACCGCTGTTCGACGCCGCGAACCGCCTGTTGTTGCACGCCAGCCGGAACTACCGGGGTGTGGAGTGGGACGACATCCACGGCTCCGACCCCGACGGCGAGGACTACCTGGCCCACCGGGCCCGGTACAAAGCACGGACGCTGCCGGAGGCGGTCGCCCGGGTCCTCGAGGCCGGCCAGCTCCACGTCCCCCGCGGGTCGACCGAGTACAACAACGACACCTACCGCTGTCCGGACTGTGGCGAACACGACGTGAACTACGTCGCCGGCGAGACGGTCTGTCTGTACTGTTCCGTGCGGGTCGAAGAGCGGTAGGTGGGGAGCGAACTGCCGCCGGTCGCCCGCACTCACCGCTTTCACCGCTTTCACCGCTTGCCGAGCGCTTCCTCGAAAACCCGCTGGGCGCGCTCGTAGGCCTCGTTCCGGTCGACGACCGGGTCGGGGTAGTCGGGCGCGCGCCGGTCCCGCTCCGGTTTCGGCAGGGTCGGCCAGTCGACCACCGCGTCGGCAGGCACGTCCCGGAGCTCCGGGACGTACTCCTTCACGTAGGTTGCGCCGTCGTCGTACTTGGACATCTGGGCGACCGGGTCGAAGATGCGCACGTCGACGCTGTCGGTCCCGGTCGAGGCGGTCCACTGCCAGTTGCCGTAGTTGTTGGCGGGGTCGTGGTCCACGAGCCGTTTGGCGAAGTAGCGGGCACCCTTCCGCCAGTCGACCAAGAGGTGTTTCGTCAGAAAGGAGGCGACGTTCTGGCGCGGCCGGTTGTGGATATACCCCTCCTCGTTCAGCTGGCGCATCCCCGCGTCGACGAAGGGATACCCCGTCTCCCCGCGCTTCCAGGCCTCGAAGTGTTCGGGGTCGTTCTCCCAGGCGATCGGGTTGGGGAAGTCCTTGTAGTTCTCGGTCAGCAGGGTGGGGTTGTAGTACAGCAGGTGATAGTTCTGCTCGCGCCATGAGAGCTCGTAGCGGAACTTGTCGACGTTGCGGCGGGCGCTCCCGCTGGCGGCGTTGTATCGCTCGCTGGCGTCGGCCCAGACCTCCCGGATCCCGACCATCCCTGCAGCCAGATACGGCGAGAGCCGCGAGACCGCGCCCACCGGACGCTCGACGGCCATCCGCATGTCGTCGCGGGTGTCGTTGTATGTCTCGATCCCCGCGTCCAGAAAGCGGTCGTAACGCTCGCGAGCCGCGCGGTAGCCGGCCTCCGGCAGGTCGATGTCGGTCTCGACGTCCGGCACTCCCGTGTCGTCGTCGGCATCGACAACCCGGTCCCCGTCGGGGGCGTCGAACGGCGTGAGCTTCTGTTCGTCCTGCCAGTCCTCGTAGAAGCGGCTGTGGTTCTCGTACCGCGAATCGAGGCGCCGCGGGTCGACGAGGAGCAGGTCCTCGACGGCCTCGGTTGGGAGCCGCTCGCCGACCCGGCGCTGTCGGTTGCGCCGCGCCGGGCGGTAATGACGGTTGTAGTAGACGCGGTCGGCGCCGTACTCCTCGGCCACCTCGGCCAGCACGTCGGCGGACGCGCCAGCCCGCACGAGCAGGTCACCGCCCAACGAGCGGTACCGCCGCTTCAGTTCCCGGACGCCCTCGAAGAAGAACGCACGCTGGCGCTTGCCGGTCTGCCTGAGCAGGTCGGTGTCGACGACGTAGACCGGGAGCACCTCGCTGTCGTTCGCGGCCAGCGAGAGCCCGCGGTTGTCGGGGATCCGGAGGTCCCGGCGGTGCCAGAAGAGGTTCATGTCCGTGGTTGGGCTGGGAAACCAAGAGCGACGCGGTCCGCCCGCGCGGTCCGGTTTGCGTCGTCGAGTGTCGGCCGGACGGGGCGGGGAGTTACAGGCGGGAGGCGCTCAGTTAATCAGTTGTCGCGGACCCAGCGCCCGAGATAGCCGCCGAGCGCGCTCAGGCCGACGAGATACGCCAGGGAGAACAGGACGGCGACCGCGAAAACGGCCGCGGCGGCCGGAACGAAGCCGGCCGGGAGGCCGGTAACCAAGCCAGCACCGACGAACAGCGTGATGACGACTGCGGGCAGGGCCGCGAAGAGGCCGGCGATGATGCCGACGCCGAGGCCGCTCGCAGCCGGGTCGGGGTCGAGGTAGCCCGCGACCGCGCCGCCGAGCGCGGGCGACAGCGGGACGAACCCGAGGAGTGTCCCGACCATCGCACCCACGACGCCGAGGATCCAGCGGGGCGTGGGCTGGCCCTTCTCGCGCGCCCGACCGTGAGCGACGACGACTGCAACGCCGACGGCCACGCTCAGGATACCGACCGCGACGAGTCCGAGCCCGACCCACTGGCTAAGCGCCGACAGCAGGTCGACGGCCTGGGGTTCGGTCAACACGTCCGACCGGAACTCGCCGGCAGCGATGACGTCGGCGACGGTGCCACGGTCGACGACGTAGTACAGCGACCAGCCGACGAGCGCGCTCAGGAGACCGGCGATCCCCAGCAGCGCGGCGACCGCCCAGTCGAAGAGGCGGTCGAAGACGGCCGGAGAGTCGGAGGGACCGTTCGACTGTTCGAGCGAGGGGTTCGCTCCCATATCCGGCCATACGACATCTACCCTGTTAATAAAACGGGCAGAGTTTCCGGCTCTGCAACACCGGACGAGTTCGAGCGGTGAACCCACAGGGATCGAGCGAGCCCGCCGCACCGAACGCGGGGCCGGAGGCCGAGCGTTCGGGTCTTTTTCGCCCACGCAAGAGCGGAGCTCTTGCGCAGTACGGGAGACGCGGTGCGTCTTCCGTGCACATCAGAACGCGAAGCGTTCTGCGGACAGCCCGGGAGAAATCCCCGATTTTTGCAGCCGTTCTTGCCGTCGAGGGTGCCCGCAGCGCCGCAGGCACGCGGGCACCCCCCACGGAAAAAAGGTGGTCAGCCGAAGTTCTCGACCTTCGCGGCCTCGGGGTCTCCGCCGGCAGCCTCGATGGCTGCGGTGGCATCGTCGAGGAAGTCGGCGAAGCCGTAGACGAACACCTGCGTGTCCTCGGTCAGCGCGTCGGCGACGGCCTCGGTCAGCGAGTCTCCGGGTGTGAGGATGGCGACCTCCGCGCCGTCACTCGACAGGGCGGCCAGCCGCTTTTCGTGAACCGGCGACTCGTCGCGGTAGACGACGGCGGCCCCGTTGCCGTCCGCGAGGGCGCGCTCGGCGATACCGACCGCAGGCCCGACCCCCGGGCCGCCGGCGAGGACGAGCACGCGGGACTCGTCCTCGTAGTAGGCGTTGCCGAAGGGGCCGGAGACAGCCACCTCGTCACCCGCCGCAAGCGAGCGCAGGCGCGGGCTTACCTCCCCCTCCGGGTCGATCCCGACGGTCACCTCGAAGGTGTCGGCGACGTTCGGCGAGGAGATGGTATAGAAGCGGGGCTCGGTCTCGCCGTCGACCTCCATGATGAGTTTCACGAACTGCCCGGGGCGGGCCCGGAAGTCGGGCGGCGACTCGAACTCGATGGCGACGGTGTCGGGACCGACCTCCCGCACGGCCGCGACCGGGAGCGGAGTCTCGTCCATGCTCGCCTTCAGGCCAGGCCGGGCAAGGGGTTTTCGTTCCACCGGTCCGGCCGCAGCCAGCGGTCTCCGCACGCCAGCTCGCGGGGCGTTTCGTGCCCGCTGGCGGAGATAGATACGCTTTACAGAAGGCTTTTCCTCCCGCCCTGGGTACGGGTGGCTAGTATGCCCGACGACCTGAACTGGGCCATCGGCGGCGAAGCCGGCGATGGGATCGACTCTACAGGAAAGATCTTCGCTCAGGCACTCTCGCGGGCAGGCCGACACGTCTTCACCTCCAAGGACTTCGCGTCCCGGATCCGAGGGGGATACACCGCGTACAAGGTACGCACCTCTGTCGACCGCGTCGAGAGTGTCGTCGACCGTCTGGACATCCTCATCGCGCTCACCGAGCGGACCATCGACGAGAACCTCGACGAGCTCCACGAGGGGAGTGTCATCATCTACGACGGCGAGCGGACGACCATGCAGGACATCGAGATCCCGGAGGGGATGGTCGGTCTCGACGTCCCGCTGAAGAGCCTTGCCGAGGACGCCGGCGGCGCCATCATGCGCAACGTCGTCGCGCTGGGGGCCGCCTGCGAGGTGGCGAGTTTCCCGATCGACAACCTCGACGAGTCCCTGGAGAAACGGTTCAAGGACAAGGGCCAGGCGCTCGTCGAGAACAACCAGCAGGCGGCCCGGCTGGGCCAGGAGTACGTCGCCGAGGAGTACGACCACGACTTCGACTACGAACTCGAGACGACCGACGCGGACTACGTCCTGCTGAACGGCGACGAGGCCATCGGGATGGGGGCCATCGCCGCGGGCTGTCGCTTCTACGCGGGCTACCCGATCACTCCGGCGACGGACGTGATGGAGTATCTCACGGGACGGATCGACCAGTACGGCGGCAAGGTCGTCCAGGCCGAGGACGAACTCGCGGCGATCAACCTCGCGCTCGGCGCGGCACGCTCGGGCGCGCGGGCGATGACCGCCACCTCCGGCCCGGGACTCGACCTCATGACCGAGACCTTCGGGCTCGTGGCCACGACCGAGACGCCGCTCGTCATCTGTGACGTGATGCGCTCCGGCCCCTCGACGGGGATGCCGACGAAACAGGAACAGGGTGACCTCGACATGGCGCTGTACGGCGGCCACGGCGAGATCCCCCGCTTTGTCGTCGCGCCCACGACGGTCGCGGAGTGTTTCTGGAAGACCGTCGAGGCCTTCAACCTCGCCGAGAAGTACCAGATCCCGGTCTTCCTCGTCTCCGATCTGGCGCTTGCGGTCACCGAACAGACGTTCCCCCCGGAGGCCTTCGACATGGACGAGGTCGAGGTCGAGCGCGGGAACGTCGTCGACGAGAGCGGCGTCGACGACTGGCTGGACGACAGCGAGCGGTTCCAGCCCCACGCCGCCACCGAGGACGGCGTCAGTCCCCGGGCGTTCCCCGGGACGACCGACGGCGCTCACATGACCACCGGGCTGGAACACGACGCACTCGGCCGCCGGACCGAGGAGGAAGAGGTCCGTGTCGAGCAGGTCGACAAACGCCAGCGGAAAGTCGAGACCGCCCGCGAACGGGAGACGTGGGACTACCGGGAGTTCGGCGACCCCGACGCCGACACGCTCGTCGTCTCGTGGGGCTCGAACGAAGGCGCCATGCGCGAGGGGATGGAACTCCTCGAGGAGGAGGGGATCGAGGTCCGGTTCATCTCGGTACCCTACATCTTCCCGCGGCCGGACCTGACCGAGGAAGTGAAGGAGGCCGAGACGACCATCGTGGTCGAGTGTAACGCGACCGGGCAGTTCGCGGACGTCATCGAACACGACGTCCTCGAGCGCGTCGAACGGGTAAATAAATACACAGGCGTGCGATTCAAGGCTGACGAACTCGCAGCGGAGATCAGGCAGGCGGTGCGTGAACCCCAGGAGGCAACCAAATGAGCTCAGACGTCCGTTTCACCGACTTCAAGTCCGACAAGCAACCGACCTGGTGTCCGGGATGCGGTGACTTCGGCACCATGAACGGCATGATGAAGGCGCTGGCCGAGACCGGCAACGACCCCGACAACACCTTCGTGGTGGCGGGGATCGGCTGCTCCGGGAAGATCGGCACCTACATGCACAGCTACGCGCTGCACGGCGTCCACGGCCGCGCCCTGCCGGTGGGCATCGGCGTGAAGATGGCCAACCCCGAACTGGAAGTGATGGTCGCCGGCGGCGACGGCGACGGCTACTCCATCGGCGCCGGCCACTTCGTCCACGCCGTCCGCCGGAACGTCGACATGAGCTACGTCGTCATGGACAACCGGATCTACGGGCTGACGAAGGGGCAGGCCTCGCCGACCTCGCGGGAGGACTTCGAAACGGCCACCACGCCCGAAGGTCCCAAACAGCCACCAGTCAACCCGCTCGCGCTCGCGCTGGCCTCGGGGGCGACGTTCATCGCCCAGACGTTCTCCTCTGACTCCCAGCGCCACACCGAAGTCGTCAGGAAGGCCATCGAACACGACGGCTTCGGCTTCGTCAACGTCTACTCGCCGTGTGTGACGTTCAACGACGTCGACACCTACGACTACTGGCGCGACTCCATCGTCGACCTCTCGGAGACTGACCACGACCCTCACGACTACGAGGAGGCACAGGAGCGGATCATGACCGGCGACCGCGAGCACATCGGCATCATCTACCAGGACGAGGACTCGGTTCCCTTCGAGGAGCGCGAGGGCCTCGAGGACCCGATGTACAATATTCCCGACGGCGCCCCCGAGAACGCGATGGACCTCGTTCGCGAGTTCTACTAGACTACCTTTTTTGCCGGGTGAGTTCGCTGCGCGAGCTCACCACTCTTCGAAAAACGTAGAAGAGAGCGCGAGCCGCTCGCGGGGATCGGGCGCCTGCGGCCCGCGGATGCTCCGCGTCGGCTGCCGGCCCCCGGTCACACGGCCCCGCGTCGCGCCCGGGGTGCTGCTCGCGGTCCTCGTCCGCCATTGTCGCTACAACGACCGGACGGTCCCGCAAGAGCGGGGGCTTTTGCCCCTGGAGACCCTACCGTACGTATGTCAGAACAGAGGTACGTGTACACCTCACACGGGACGACAGCCCAGAGCGGGACCGTCGGCGACCTGGAGTCGGTGGTCAACGAGTACGCACGCGAAGGGTGGCGACTCCACGAGACGCTCGAGGAAAACGGGACGACTATCGGGCTGCTGTTCGAGCGGGAAGTCTGAATCCGGGGCGACACCGGAAACCAGCTCGCTCGGTCCGGAGGAACGGGACGGGACCGCGGTCGGCGTCGGTCTTCCCGGTCACCTCACTCGGGTTGACTGGCATCGCTGTCCCAGGGTGTCCCATCGTTGCTACCGCCGGTCTTGTAGGTGCCGTGGGCGGTGGCGACGTGCGTTCCGTCGTCGTCGTAGACCTCGACCCGGGCGAGCGCGAGGCTGCTGCCGAACCGAACTACCTCCGCCTCGGCCCGCAGGTCGGAGGTGACCGGCGCGAGGTAGTCGATCCGCATATCCACCGTCGGCGTCGGTACGTCGGTGTAGGACATGACCGCCGTCCCTCCGACTGTATCGGCAAGCGCGTATGTGGCGCCGCCGTGGGCCACCTCCGTTTCCGCGTTGGAGGTGTGGGCTTCCGTAAGCGGCATCCGCCCCACGGCTCTCCCCTCGGTGACCTCGACTAGTTCCATGTCGAGCAGCTCCGCGAAGGGCATCCTGTCGAGGCTTGGCTCGTCGCTCATGGACACTGTTCTACCGGAGAGGGACAAAAACGCGCCGGATGCGACGAGCCTGGCGTTCGGGCGCAACCGTACCCAGTGGCTGCTCTAAAGAGGCCAACATCGACCACCGAGGGCCTGCGGTCCGGCGGAGAGAGCCCCGAGCCGAGCCACGCGGAGGGGGCAGGGGCCGTCGTCCGGTCGCGGTCCCCGACCGGCTCAGCCATCGTCGGTGTGTCTGACGATGTGGACGTCGTACTCGGGGTCCTCCGAAATGGGACTGCCGACACTCGTGACCGGTGTCGAGACGCGACCGGCATTGTCGCTGCCCACGAAGACGATCGAGGCGTCGATGTCGTGTGCCACCTGCCGGATCGTGCGGGTGATGTCGTTGTGGGTGGTGGCGGCAAGTGAGGCCATCGACTCGGGCTGCTCGGTGCGGAACGTCGCTGCGGGGGCCACCTGCTCGACCTCCCCGGCGAACTGTCGTTCGACACTCTTGGGGTCGTACGTCTCGCCTTCCTCGATCCACCCCCGTTCCAGCGCGAACGCCCGGTCGTCGGGGACCACCGTAAGGACCACTACCTCTTCCCCGCGGTAGTCCGCGAACTCGGTGGCCCGGTTGATCGCCGCCCGCGACAGTGCGGAGCCGTCGTACGGTGCGAGCAGAGTCATGGCTTCAGGTTATCCGCCGGGCCCGTAAACGTAGGGGTAGACACCCGGACCACGGTCACTCCTCCCCGCGGTCCGGCCGTCCCCAGGCCTTGTACAGTTCCCGGCGGTCCCGCAACCCCTCCGCGGGCAGGGCGTGGTCGGCGACGTAGGCCTCGGCCTCGTGTTCGTTGTCCCACATGGCCTGGTGCGCGTCCGGCAGGTCCGGCCAGTCGACGACCTTCGGCGTGGTGACGTCGATAGCGCCGGCGTCGATCTCGGCGTTGAGCTGCTGGACCTCGTACGCGTTCGAGAGATGGCTGCCGAGGACCGACGCGGTCGGCATGTGTATCGACCGCTGACGCATCCAGACCTGGGGCGCGTAGAAGGAGTACCGGCGGTCGCCGACGTCCTCGCTGTAGACGACCCGGCCGGTGTGTGGCCGGACGAGCATCGTCGACACCCCAAGCGCGTCGTGACCGGCGCGCTCGAAGACGACATCCGGGTTCCCGCGGGGGTTCTCGCTCGTGCGGAGGTGCTGGCCGACGGCCTTCCCCAGCGGCTTGAACGCCGAGTCGGTGTACTCCTGGACCGCCTGCTTGAACGCGTCCGGGTCGGCCTGCGGATGCGGGAAGTCCGGCATCGTCTCCGGCCAGTCGAACTCCTCCTCGCGGCGCTGTAGCTCCTCGAGTGAGATGACAGCGGCGACGGCGTCCCCGAAGCCCAGTGACTCGACGAACTCCGCCTGCTCGTCGGTGTAAGCGACCACAACCACGTCGGCGTCGACATCGCGGCCGGCCTCGACCGCTCGCAGCCCCGTCGCGTCGAGGACCCCCTCGGGGCCGGTGTCGGTGCCGTAGTAGACGAGCAGGCCGTCACCGGCGTTCAGGTCGACGCGGTCGAACATCTCCTCGGGGGTGCTCGCGCCGGGCTTGCCGAGGAACGTCATCCGGTAGCCTGTCGACGCCCCCCAGAAGGTGAGTGTCCCACCGTCGTCGAGCAACTGGAAGCTGCGGGGGAAGGACTGCTCGCCGGCGTGGCTCACGACGTAGTCGGCGAGCCCGCCGTTCTGTTCGCGGAACTGCTCGACAAACGCCTCGCCGCCGGCCTTCCAGTCGTCCCACTCCTCGGGGTCCTCCGGGATCGGCCCCCAAATATCGGAAAACGCCGCGGAGGTGCGGTCCAGTGCCCCGGCACCCGCACTCTCGATGCGCTCGGCCCGCTCGTCGCTCGAACAGAGCCCGGACACCGAGAGCCCGTTGCGCAGGCCGATCCGGACGGACTCCCAGCCGGTCCCGGTGGCGCCGCCCTCGACGAACATCGACCCGCCGGGCTCGATGTCGAGCGTCGTGAACAGCGCCCGGTAGACCGTCCCCATCGCGAGGACGTACGACCCCGCTTCCTCGATGGTGGTCTCCTCCGGGATCGGGTGGACCTGTGGCCCCTGCGCGAGCATGAACTGCTGGTGGCTCCCGTCGGGCTCCTCGTACCCCTGGATGGAGAACCCGGAGTACATCGGGTCCAGTCCCATCCGGGGGTCGAGCAGTTCGGACTGCCCGGAGTAGACGGTGACCAGGTCACCCACCGCGACACGCCCCTCTTGACTGACGGCCTCGCCGGCGTTCACCACCAGCGCGGCCCCGCCACTGCCGGTAATGTGACGGTCACGGTCGTGGTTGTCGAACTGGCTGACCGGGATACCGGTGACCGCCCACACGTCGTTGAAGTTCACCTCGCTGGTGAGCATGTACAGCAACACCTCGTTCGGGCCGGGCTCCCCGACCGGGTATAGCCCCTCGACCTCCGCCTCGGCGGGGTCGCCGTGAGCGGGTTCGCCGGTCTCGGGGTCCTTCTCGACGGCAAACCCGTACTGCCACTCCGGCACCTCGTCGACCTCCGGGTAGAACGGTTGCCCGACGGGAAGCAGCTCACCGGCAGCCTCCAGCTCGTCGGCCTTCTCAACCGGTGGGGCTTCCCTCGGCCGAACCGGGAGGGGTTCGGCCTGCCCGTCCAGGAACTTCTCGATGCCCGTCTTGCCACCCTCGGGGTCGACGACAGCGGCAGCGAAGTTGTCTGCCTCGCGGTCGAGTCCAGCAGCGAGGCCATCCTCGAAGCCGACCCGGATAGCCTCGACGGCTCGCTCGAAAGCGCGCTCGCGGCCGACGCTCGTCTGCTCACACTGCCGGCGGTTCCGGGCAACGTGCTCGTCGTCCAACACGGTCTCGGGGAACTCGGCGGGACGCTCCCACCGTTCGCGCGCCGCAAGCCGGTCTCTGCGGGCCTCCCGGAGGGTGGTTCCCGACTCTCTGACGTGCTCGCGAGCGAGTCCGGCCGCCCGCACGCGGGCCGGGACATCACACGTCTCGTCGACCAGGCCCATCGCGGCGGCCTCCTCGGCGTCGATGTTCCGGCCGTTGGTGACCGCGGTGACGGCGTCGGTCACTCCCTCTACCCCTCGACGGTCGTGGAGGAGTTTTGCCAGCCGCTGTGTGCCGCCGTAGCCCGGGATGATGTTCAGCCGCAGTTCGGGCTGGCCGAAGGTGGCGTGTGACTCGGCGACGGTGTAGTGGGCGGCGAGCTGGAGTTCGTTGCCGCCACCCAGTGCCGCCCCGTCGACGGCAGCCACCACGGGCACGGAGAGTGTCTCGAGTTTCCGGAACGCCTCGTGTGCCTTCCGGGCGAGGGCGCGCGCCTCCTCGCGTTCGTGGACCTCGTCGAGGAACTGCTCGATGTCGGCCCCGGCCACAAAGGGTTCGCCCTCGCTTCTGAGCACGACCGCCCCGACCTCTTCCTGTCGGTCGAGGTGTTCGGCGACCGTGTTGAGTTCGTCGAGCGTGCGCTCGGTCAGGGCGTTCACCGGCGGGTTGTCCAGCGTGACTGTTGCCACGTCGCTCTCGGCCCCGGGCACCGGGTTGTACTGGACGGTAAAGAAGCGGTACTCGTCGAGAATGTCCTGCTCGCGGGCGATCCGCTGGTGGCGTCGCCAGCGCTCCGCCTTGGGGCGGATCGCGTCGACTGCGTCGGGGTTTTTGAGCGTCGTCGTGTCACCGACCGGGTCACCCGAGAGCATCGCCGCAAGCATCCGGCGCATGTACTTGCCGGAGCGGGTCTCGGGGAACTCGTCGACCTCGATGAACGAGTCGGGCACGGCGACCACGCCTTTCTCCTCGCGGACGAGCCGAGCGAGCCGGCGTTCGACCTCGGTGGTGAGGGTCTCGCCGGGGCGGGTCTGGACGAACGCAACTGGGGTGAGCCCCTTCTCGTGGTGGGGGGCACCCACGACGACCACGTTCGCGACGGGCGTGTCGGGGTTGAGTTGCTTGTCGCGGAGCATCGCCCCCTCCAGTTCCTCGGTCCCCATCCGGTGGCCCGAGACGTTGATCACCTCGTCCGAGCGGCCGTGCAGGCTGAACGAGTCGTCCTCGTACCTCTTTGCGATGTCACCCTGGAGGTAGGCCTGTTCGCCGTCTTTCTCGACCCAGTAGGTGTCCTCGAACCGCTCCCGGTCGCCCTGCCACTCGGTCGGGTGCTCGGGATCGAACTCGCCCCCCCATACTGTCCGCATCAGATACGGGTACGGCTCACGAATGATGACCTCACCACGCTCCTCGGTGTCGGCCTCCCGCCAGGTGCTCGTCCCGTCAGGGTGCTCCTCCTCTTCGACCCAGACGTCGCCGAACACCCAGGGCGCCGGGTACGTGTGGGCGTCCGGACGGAGCTGGAAGTCGTCGTTACCGTAGAAGTGCGTCCAGACGATGCCACCGTGCTCGGTGGCCCAGTAGGAGTTGATGTACCAGGGACAGACTTCCGCCATCCCGAACTCCTGAACGGCCTCGTTGACCGGTTCGGCACAGAACGTCGCTGCCCGGAGACTCTCGGTCGACCACTCGTTCATGTCCGCGACGTTGTCCGGGTCCTCCATCACCGTCTTCAGGAACGTGACACCGGCTTTGAACACGTCTACCTCGTAGCGTTCGATGATGGAGCTGAACCGGCCGGCGTCCGGATACAGCGGTGAGCCCTCGGCGACGACGCTCGTGGTGCGGGTGGTGAGCGAGGCGCTGATCAGGTACGATTGACCGGTGATCCACCCGGGGTCCGCGACGACGAAGATGGTGTCTTCCCCGGGCTCGATGTCGAAGGACATCCCCATCGTGTGGGCGATGCCCGCGGTGTAGCCACCGTGGACGTGGACGACCCCCTTTGGTTTGCCCGTCGAGCCGCTGGTGAAGATCACGAACAGCGGATATTCGGCGTCGACCGGTTCGGGCTGGCTTGTCGCCCACAGCGCCGCCACGAAGTCCCGGTCCGGCAGGTCAAACAGGTCTGCTTCGGTATCGACGGCGAAGCCGGCGTCGCGTGCCTGCTCGAACACCTGCTCCCGGGCCTCGTCGTGGAGTTCGTGGGCCCAGTGGTCCCGGTCGTGCATCTGGGTTTCCTGGCCGGTGTGCTGGACGACGACCACGTCGTCGACGACGTGGCTGGCCTCCACCAGTGCCTGGGCGACCCCGGTCCGGACTTCGGTTGCCCGGTCCGGGTCCACGTCCAGACTGGTCAAGGCGTGGCCGACTCCGCGCATGGCGTCGGCGCGGTCGACCGTGATCGCCCCCTCGACGGCCTCGGCGACGGATTCGCGGACGGCCGCGGCCCGCTCGTCGGGCACGTCCAGTTCCTCCAGCGCGTCGGCGACTACCTCGTGGACCGTCTCGGTGGGAAGATACTCGTCGAGGGCGGGGTCCCCGTACTGCTCCTTGTAGGGGGTGACCTCGGCGTTGCGGTACCCACCGTCGGCAGTGACCAACACCTCGGCGTCGAGTTCGGCGATCCGGTCGGAGAGGGTCTTGTCCGAGAACCCCCCGAAGACCGGCGTGTAGACGACGCCCATCCGCTTGCAGGCCTCCATGTAGTAGACCTGCTCCATCACGTTGGGCATGTTCATCGCCACGCGGTCGCCCTTCTCGACACCCAGGTCCCGGAGGGTCTGGGCACGAACCACTACCTCGTAGAGCAGGTCCCGTCGTGAGATAGACGTCGAGACGACGGGGCCGCCGCGGCCGTCACGCTTCGACTGGTCCCACCGGTCGCCCTCGAAGTGGAAGGCGACCTCGTCGCCGTGGCCGGCCAGCACGTGACGGTCGACTTCGTTGAAACAGGCGTTGGTCTGACCGCCGACGAACCAGCGGTACAGCGGTGGGTCCGAGTCGTCGAAGGCGGTCTCCCACGGCACGGATGATGCGTCGCGGTCGAGTGTCGTCGGCTCGCAGTCCTCGGTGAAACCGGTCCACTCGCCGTCGGCACGGGTAGCCCACGTCTCCGCGTCGGGATGGTACCAGTGGATCTCTTCGCAAGCGATTTCGCCGTGAAACTCGCCGGGATCCTCTCGAGCGCGCTCGCGCATTCGCTCCCAGTCCGCTCGTGTGCGGACCGGGTTGGCGCTCGGGGGTTCCGGAAGCCGAACAAGGTCTTTGGATTCGGACATGCTGCTGGTGCTCGTGGTACCTCTATCGTGCGACTGCTACTAAAAAATAATGTTCAATCGTTATATTTTGACGGATCGTCGATATAGGTTGTGATAGATCATTATATTTATAATGACTTAATCCTACCCGTGGAGTATGAGTTCTGGGACAGGCCAGGCGGGGACAGCCGGTCCGGAGGCTGTCATCTCCGAGCTAGTCGAAAACGGCCGCGCCGCGATGACCAGGATCGAAAGCTACGACCAGGAACAGGCCGACCGGCTCGCACGAGCCATCGGCTGGGCGGTCTACGAGGAAGACCGCTGTCGGCAGCTCTCCGAACTCGCGGTGGAGTCGACGGGTCTCGGTGACGTGGACGACAAGTTCCGCAAGAAACGCCGAAAGATCCCCGGCGCGTTGGACGGGATGCTCGGTGAGCAGACGGTCGGGGTGGTCGACGAGGACGAGGAGAACGGCCTCGTCGAGGTTGCCAAGCCCGTGGGTGTGGTCGGTGCTGTCGTTCCCTCGACCAACCCCGGCGCGACCCCGACGTTGCTGGCGATGATGGCGGTCAAGAGTCGCAACGCGATCGTCCTCTCGCCTTCGCCACGTGGGCTGGCAGTCTGCGAACAGGTCGTCGAGTGGATTCACGAGGAGTTCGACCGGATCGGCGCCCCGAAAGACCTGGTCCAGATGGTGCCGACGCCGGTCAGCAAGGCAAAGACCTACGAACTGATGGACCAGTGTGACCTCCTGCAGGTCACTGGCTCGTCGGACAACGTCGAGTCCGGCCAGGAGTCGGGCACTCCCAACTACTGTGTCGGCGAGGGGAACCCGGTCGGCATCATCGACGAGACGGCCGACATCGAGGCTGCTGCCGACCGAGTCGCTACCTCCAAGAGCTTCGACAACTCTACCAGTTGCTCCAGCGAGGGCAACGTCGCCATCGTCTCCGAGGTGTACGACGAGGCAGTGACCGCACTGGAGGCCGCCGGCGGGTACATGTGCGACACCGACCAGCGCGAACAACTCGAAACGATGCTGTTCCCGGACGGACACGGCTCGCTCAACGCCGACGCGCTGGCGAGTACGCCCGCCGAGCTGTGTGACCTGGCCGGCATCGACGACGAGGCCGCCAGTGAGGCCGACTTCCTGATGGTCGAGGGCGAGGGGACCGGCCCGGAGTACCCGATGTGTGGCGAGAAGATAACGACCGTGCTCAACGTCTACGAGGTCCCGGACGTATACGAGGCGTTCGACCTTACCCAGGAGATCCTCGATTACGAGGGGGCGGGCCACTCGGCCAGTCTCCATACCACCGACCAAGACCGGGCGCTCCAGGCCGGCCGGGAGATCGATGTCGCCCGGATGCTGATCAATCAGGTCCACTCGTTCAGCAACGGTGGCCACTACGCTAACGGGCTGGGTTCGACGCTCTCGGAGGGGGCTGGCACGTGGGGTGGCAACCAGCTCGACGAGAACGTCACTTTCGAGCAGTTCTACCAGACGACGACAGTCACTCGTCCGATCGAGGACGCCGAGGAACCCGACCCCGACGAGGTGTTCGCCCCCTACCTGGAGGCGCGGTGATGACAGAGCGGTTCGTCTCGCCCGCCGAAACAGTCGTCGGCTCCGGCGCGGTCGAGTCTGTCGGCGACCGGATGTCCGACCGTGGGTCGCGAGCACTCGTCGTGGCCACCTCCGGCGTGTTCGACCGCTTCGGCCAGCGGCTCCGTGAGAGTCTCGCGGACGCTGGCATGGAGACGGCGGTCTTCGACGAGGTTCGGCCGGACCCGACAGTCGCGAACGTCGAGGCGGCCCTGGAGGTCTACCGGGAGGCAAACTGTGACTGTCTGGTGACCCTTGGCGGCGGCTCGCCGATCGACACCGGCAAAGCCGTCGGCGTCGTCGCGGCGAACGGCGGCGAAATCCGCGAGTACGCTACTGACAGGGCCGGCTACGAGGGTGTCCCCGAGCAGATACCCCCGCTGTGTGCGGTGAACACCACTGCAGGGACCGGCAGTGAGGCAACCCGCTCTATCGTCATCACCGACGAGACGACCAGCACGAAGTTTCTGGTCGTCTCGACGGCGTGTGTTCCAACGGTCGCTGTCGAGGACCCCGACCTGGTCCAGAGTCTCCCGCCGAGCCACACCGCCTTCACCGGTATCGACGCGCTGACACACGCGATCGAGGCCTTCGTCTCGGTCCACGCCTGGGAGATGTCGGACACGCTGGCCCGGTCGGCAGTCGACCGGATCGTCCGCTGGCTTCCGGTCGCCTGGGCGAACGGCGACCACACCGAAGCCCGCAAACAGACACTGATCGGCCAGCTCCAGGCCGGGCAGGCGTTCACGAACGCTTCCGTCGCGCTCGTCCACGGGATGGCCCGGCCGTTCGGGGCACAGCTACACGTCCCACACGGCCTCGCCAACGCCATTCTGCTGCCATACGTCATGGAGTTCTCCGTCCAGGGCGCACCCGAGCGGTACGCGGAACTGGCTCGGCGGCTTGGCGCAGCAGACCAGACGACACCGACACGGGAAGCCGCCCGGGCTGCCGGCCCGGCGGTTCGGGAGCTCTGTGCCGACGTCTCGCTGTACAGCTACCTCGACGAGTTCGGGACTGTCCCCGAGCGGGACGCCTACGCCGACGTCGTCCCGGAGATGGCGGCGGACGCCATCGCATCCGGATCGCCGGACAACAACCCCAGAAAACCGAGCCGTGAGGAGGTCGCAGACCTGTACATGACCGTCTACGACGACGTGTTGGAGGCCTACCGATGACGGACGAGGGGGACCGGCACGAGCGAACAGTCAGAGCCCGCGGGAGTGAGACCGAGGAACCGGTGGCCATCCAGGAGGCGACGGGCGGTCAGTCGGCTTCGCTCGAGGATGTTCCGGTCGGAACCGTCAGGATACCCGCGTCTGCAAGCGGTGCCGAGGCCGATGCGATTGCGACAGCCGTTCACGCCCACCTCGCAGCGAGCGGTCGGCTCCCCGAATCCGAACACGACCGCGAGGCTCGCCACTGGGCTGTTGCCAACCGGCTGCTTGAGTTCGGCGCCGAGCCGGCACCAGCCGATGGTGAGACAACGACCGACCCCTGGGCCGTCGCTGGCCGGCTCTGCACGGAGTGGTGAGCCGGTTCGGCTGCCGGACTTCCACGAACGTTTATGAAAGACGCGACCAACAACCGTAGCACGTTGACTCCTTGGACAGAAGACTGTGCGGC
>JAZKSZ010000189.1:0-4284 GCA_036625795.1 Haloarculaceae archaeon | reverse complement strand
CGATGGTCGCCGGCTGGGGCGACGGCGTCCCCGGCGTCCAGCTCAACCGGATGTGTGGCTCCGGCCAGCAGGCGGTCAACTTCGCCGCGAGCATGGTCATGGCCGGCCAGCACGACGCCATGATCGGCGGCGGCGTCGAGCATATGACCCGCGTCCCGATGGGGAGTGACGGCGATTCCCTCACCGACACGTACTTCGAGCACTACGACGAGCTGACCACGCAGGGCGAGGGTGCCGAGCGGATCGCCGAGGAGTACGGCCTCTCCCGCGAGGAGCTCGACGAGATCGCCGCCGACTCCCAGCAGCGCTGGGGCGAGGCGTGGGAGGCGGGCCACTACGACGAGCAGCTCACCCCCGTCGAGACCGAGGTCGACGGCGAGCCGGTCACCGTCGAACAGGACGAGCACCCCCGGCCGGACACGGACGTGGAGACGCTCTCCAACCTCCCGCTTTCCTTCCGCGAGGAGGGCAACGGCTTCCACCACCCCGGCAACTCCTCGGGGATCGTCGACGGGTCGGCGGGCCTGCTGGTCACGAGCGAGGAGGCCGCCGAGGAACACAGCTGGGACCCGATGGCCCGGGTCGTCGCCACCGAGGTCGTCGGGGTCGACCCGATCACGATGCTCAAGGGTCCCATCCCCGCGACGCAGAACGTCCTCGACCAGGCCGACATGAGCGTCGACGACATCGACCGCTTCGAGGTCAACGAGGCCTTCGCCTCGGTCGTGGCGGCGTGGCTGGAGGAGACCGGCGCCTCCTGGGAGCGGACCAACGTCGACGGCGGCGCCATCGCCCACGGCCACCCGCTGGGCGCGACCGGCGCCGCGCTGCTCACCAAGCTGGCCTACCAGCTCGAGCGCGACAACCTCGACTACGGCCTCTCGGCGATGTGCATCGGCTTCGGCCAGGGGATCGCCACCATCATCGAGCGGGTGTAAACGGCTCGGAGAGCACCAGCCCGAAATCCTCGGTCCCTCCCCCCGAGCGTGGCTGTCCTCCCTGCGGACCTCAAGATTCAACACTATCCGGTCCAACGGAAGGGTGATGTCGGTTTTCGCGGTCGTGTCGTACAACATCCGCCACGCCACACTCGACGAGGGACAGGACGCCTGGCCGCGACGGAAGGGTGCGGTGTTGGACCTGCTCGGGGACCTCAACCCCGACGTGCTCGGCTTACAGGAGAGCACCGGCGACCAGCACGCCGAGGTCCAGCGGCGACTGTCGGGCTACGAGTGGGCCGGCGTCGCCGACGAACCGGGTTCGGGCGAGCACAACCCCATCGGAGTCCGCGACCGGTTCGCCCTCCAGGAGGCGGAGACGGCCTGGCTCTCCGAGACGCCCGGGGTTTCGGGGAGTGTCGGCTGGGACGCCTCCTTCGCCCGCGTCGTCACCCAGCTTCGCCTCCGCGACACCGCGACCGGCCGCGAGCTCGCGGTGCTCAACACCCACTTCGACCACGAGGGGCCGACCGCCCGCGCCGAGAGCGCCCGGCTGCTGCGCGAGCGGGTCGACGTGCTGGACTGCGAGACGGTCGTCCTCGGGGATTTCAACGCCCGGCCGGGGAGCCGACCCCACAGCGTCCTGACCGGCGACGGCTACGACCGCCCGCTGGCGGATGCCCGCACCCGCGCGGGGACCGTCGAGGGGCCGGAGACGACCGTCACGGACTTCGAGTCGCCGGACCCGGGCCGGCAACTGGACCACGTCTTCGTCACCGGCGGGCTGGCCGTCGACCGCTACCGTGTCTGTGACCGGGCCCGCGAGGACGGCCGGTACCCCTCGGACCACCTGCCAGTCGCCGTTCGCCTCCGGTTCGCGGACGGGTGACCGCCCCGTCGACTCACCAGGGCGTCAGCCGGGACAACAAGCCCCCGTCGGCACCGCGCGTCCCGGCGTCCTCACCGGCCGTCCCGGACGGGCCGGCGGGGTCGTCGGCCCCGTCGAACCGCGGGTGCGGGCCAAACACCGCCTCGTCGCTCGGTTCGCCGCCGTCGGTCGGAAAGGCGACGCTCGTGGTCTGGACGAACTCCCGCGCCGAGAGGTTGCCCGCGAGCTGGTTACCGGCCCACGTGCCCCCGCCCATCGAAAGGGTGTGCGTGAGCCCGTTCTGGAAGGTGCCGGCGCTGCCGAGGTTGGGCTGGTTCACGACCATCCGGCAGACGTCGACCCGCCGGCCGACCGCGACCGCCCGCTCGCGGTCGTCGGTGTGGACGGCGACACTGTGGCCCGCTCCCTCCCGGCCGAGTATCCGTTCGGTGACCGACAGTCCCGCCTCGAAGTCCTCGACGGCGAGCGTCGTCAGTATCGGCGAGAGACACTCCGTGACCAGCGGGTCCGAGCGGGGATCTTCGGGCTCGACGACGAGCACCGCGGTGTCGGCGGGCACGTCGACCCCGGCCTCGGCGGCCAGGTCCGGAGCGGATTGTCCGATGGCGTCCCGGGCCGGTCCCTCGCCACCGGGGAACAGCGTCTCCCGGAGGCGGTCTGTTTCCTCGCGGGTACAGCAGGACCCGCCGGCAGCCGCGAGGCTGTCGCGGAACGCCTCGTACCGGTCTTCGGGAACGACTGCACAGGATTCGGCGATACAGGTGATCCCCTCGTCGTAGGCGGCACTCCCGGCGATGTCGGCGGCGACGCGCTCGAGGTCGACGGTGTCGTCGACCAGTGCGACGGGGTTGCCCGCCGACACGCAGTAGTTGGGGGTGCCCGACTCCTGGCCGGCCCGGACGTTGGCTGCCGACCCGGTCACCTGCACGAGGTCAGCCATGTCCACCAGGGCCGCCGACTTCGCCTTCGAGGCCGGCGTCGGGAGAACCTGCACGAGGTCACGGGGCGCCCCGACGGCGGCCAGTTCCTCCCGGATGTACTCGACGGCCTCGGCCGTCGGCGGGAAGCCGGACGGGGAGGCCGACAGTACCAGTGCGTTACGCCCCTTCAACGCAAGAACCGCGAGGTTGGCCGCCGTCGGTGCCGGGTTGGTCGACGGGACGAGCCCGCCGACCACGCCGACTGGCTTTGCCACCTCCACGACGCCGTCGCGTTCCTCGACGACGCCGACCGTGTCCGTCCCGAGCGCGTCGTGGAGGATCCCCTTCACGCGGTCGCGGACCTTCCCCCGCGTATCCGGACCGTTTCCCATCCCTGTCGCTTCCAGCGTCGTCTCGACCAGCGACTCGGCGTTGTCCTCCCGGTAGATGGCCCACGCTGCCGCGCGGGCTAGCGCGTCCGCCTCCGGCTGGTCGTAGTCGGCGACGCCCTCCATCGCCGTCCGGGCGTCCTCGATGCAGGCCCGGACGACCGCTTCGGGGTCGGCATCGTCCGTCTGTTCGATGGTCTCTGCTTCCGGCTCGGATGTACTGTCTGCGTCGCTCATCGGTGGTACTCGTGCAGTCGCTTGCTCAGTGGCCCCCGTGTCGCCGGGGCGTAACTCCGTATCCGACGCCAGTTCCAGCCCGTCGGGCCGACGGCACCGCTCGAACCGCGGCCCGTGTCCGGTGTGTCCCGGTCCCCCGAGCTGGTCACTACTCGAATCTGCCGCCCGTACGCGTCCGCGGGCGCACGTCTATGACGACCGGATGGCTGAATCGAAAAATACTTTCTGCCAGTCGCAACGCTCGCGAACGGCTGTCCTCTTCCCGGCGCTGCGGTCGACGGCCTCTCAATCAAGCTCGGCGTTGATGCCGTCGGTCGACCACGTGGCGACACGCTCGTCAGCGTCCACCTCGCCGTAGGGCTCGGTGAGCCGCAGTTCGAGCACGGTGGTGTCGTACTCGCCACGGTCCTCCTTGCGAGCGGGGGGATACCTTGGACGAGGTCGCCCAGGGCCAGGTGGTTGATCCAGTCGGTGTCGTAGTCGTCGCTCTTGTTTATTTGTGAGCCAGTATAGCGTGAGTTTCCAAGTGGCCGCCTTGTCAGGGTACGATTTTCGGTCTTTATTATCGACCCCGAAGGAATCGGTGGCATCAAGTAGAGAGCCAAATGTCGCACTGAGGTACTTACCGAGGTACTTCCCTGCCGTGGATTCCTTGGCCTCAGTATTGTCGTCGAACTCGATCAGCTCGTGGGCGCGTGTCTGCTGGCGTATCCAATCCCCGCCGTAGCCGTGGTCACCGAAGCGGTACCAGTCGACGAATCCCTCGGGTTGGCCAAGCTTGGAGCGGAGGTAGACTAGAGGATATCAGAGAAGCTGGACGAGGCGACTAGCATCCGCGCGAGCGAAGCGAGCGCGGTTCTCCGCTCGCGCCCGGCGGGCGCGAGCGGCCTTTTTCGCCCACGTTTTTCAAG
>JAZKSZ010000188.1:0-4311 GCA_036625795.1 Haloarculaceae archaeon | reverse complement strand
GCGACGACATCGCCGGCGGCCGGTCGACGTTCATGGTCGAGATGACCGAACTCGCCGACATCCTCGGCGGCGCGACCGAGCACTCGCTGGTCCTGCTCGACGAAGTCGGCCGCGGGACCAGTACCGCCGACGGTCTCGCCATCGCGCAGGCAGTGACGGAGTACATCCACGACGAGGTGGGTGCGCTCACCCTCTTCGCGACTCACCACCACGACCTCACCGCGGTCGCGGAGGACCTCCCGGGCGTGTTCAACCTCCACTTCCGGACCAGCCAGGACGGGGGCGAGGTGGTCTTCGAGCACGCCGTCGAGCCCGGCGCGGCCGCCGCCTCCTACGGCGTCGAGGTGGCGGGTACCGCCGGCGTGCCCGGGGCCGTCGTCGACCGCGCTGCCGACCTGCTCAAGGGGTCCAGCGCCGAGGGCAGGTCCGCCACTGAGGGCAGGGCCGTCACCGGGGACGAGGCCGTCGGTGCCGCGACCAACGGCCACGACCCGGACAGCGAAAGCGCGGGAGAGCCAGCGGACGGCGGCTCGGTCCCGGCGGCGGTCCGGGAACGGCTCGCGGACTTAGACGTCGGGAACACGACGCCCCTCGAGGCGCTAAACGTGCTGGCCGACCTGAAGGAAGAACTGGAGTAGTCCGAGCTAGCCGAGCGCGCGACATACAGGTCGATATTCCCACTCTCCGGGAATATTCCTCACGGATTTATGTTATACAAATGGACTTACAACTATGATGGGGAGCGACCTCTGGGACGACCCAGCATCGAACTACGACATGTGGAGTCGGCGGAACTACCTCGTGGCGACGGTAGGCTTAGCTGCACTGAGCGGGTGTACCACTGATACGAGTGATGGGGGCGGGACGACAGCACCCGGCGAGGGTGATGAGGAACTCCCGGCGGGGGTCACGGCGGAGCAGTTCGAAAGCGGACCCGTACCCGAGGTGTACGTCTCCGCAACGTCGCTGGGGAACGAACAGCGCAATCCTGACGAGTTACAGACGAAAGCTGCTGTCCGTTTCTCCGAATACGATGCCGCCCAAGAGAACGAGGCGCACACACCGGGAACGTGCTGTGCGAACTGTGCCGACTACATCCCGGACAAGAACGGCGACGAGTTCGGGGCCTGCGCGGAGGTCGAAGGCTACATCGACGGCGCAGACTGGTGTACGATCTACGAAACGTTGCCCGAACCGGAAGTTCCCGAGGGGATGTCCGAAGCGGAACTGGCGACGGCCGAGGTTCCGGAGGAGTACCGGACGGCGAGTTCACAGGTCGGGGAGGAGCGCGACCCCGAGGACCTCCTCAGTCAAGAGGAAGTGAACCTGATGGAGTCCGTGGAGGCGGTCGAGGAAGAAGTGGCTCCACCGGGGCAGTCCTGTGGAACCTGTGCCGAGTTCATCCCGGACAAGAACGGCGACACGTGGGGGGCCTGTGCGAGGGTCGAGGGGTATATCGCGGCCGAAGACTGGTGTGCGGTCTGGGAACACGTCAGCGAAGAACTCTGACGACCACTGACCAGCAGGACCGGTATTGTATATCCGCTCGCGGTCAGCACGGCTGCCGACACCTGGCACCAGCTGGGGGTGCCGACACGGCCGTACGCCATCAGACTGCTTCGAACCTCGGTAAGGAACCACACTTGGCGGTCGTGTGGCCCGGAATCACCGGCCCGCCTACGGTTCTAGGGGGACGAACTCCAGGCCACGTTCGGCGAGTAGCCGGCGGGCCCGGTCAGTCACCGAGGGGGCGACGAGCACGCCCCGAACAGTCGTATCGGCGTGCAGGTCCCGCTCGAGGGCGTCGACGTAGCGGTTGAGCTGGCTGACCGCGTCCGGCCCGACCCGGCGGCGCTTGAGCTCCAGCACGACCCGGTTTCCGTCGGCGTCGACGCCGAAGACGTCGACCGCACCGGCGGGGGTCTCCCGCTCGGTCGCCCGGGGTTCGAAGCCCGCCTCCACGAGGTCGGGGTCGGCGAGTATCCGCTCCTTGAGGTCAGCCTCGGTGCCCGACAGCGAGAGGTCCTCGGGGTCGGAGCCGTCGTAGGCGGCGGCGTGGGCGACGTCCTCGAACTCGACGAGCAGCGTCTCGGCGGGCGTCTCGCGCTCGCTGCGGACGACCAGCCCCTCTTCGACCGAGACGCTGTGTTCGCAGCCCGGGGGCTGCCAGTTCACCGGCTTCTGGCCCTCGTCGGTGTGGACCAGCGCGGTCCCGTCGGGCTTGAGCACCACCAGCCGGTCGCCGGGGCCGAGCGTACTGGCCGCGCGGCCGTCGTACTCGACGGTGCAGCGCCCGAAGACGACGACCGTCGCCTTCCGGTCCAGCGCCGCGGCTGCGAGGTCGCGGGCGGCCTCGGCGTCGGGCGCGACCTGACTCTCGACCCCCGTCACGTCCCGCGGTAGGAAGGGGGGCCACAAAAGCCTGCAGACTCGGGGGCGGACCACCGAATCCGCAGTCACTCCGGCGGCGGGAGGCCATCCAGCGTCTCACGGTTGATGAGCGCCTCGTGGAGCACTACCGGGACGGTCGCGAGCGGGAGCCGTTCGCCAGCGATGGCATCCCCGAGTTCGCCCTTCAGGGTCCGCCAGTCCTCCCGGACCCGGCGAGCGTCGGCCAGCGACCGGACCCGGACGAGCGCCCCGGCCTCCGGGTCGGCCGACAGCCCCGCGGCTGGGAGTCCGAACCACAACGGGAGGTACACGCTGGTCCGGTCGCCTGCCTGGATATAGACGGTCGACAGCCGGAGGTAGTCGAGGTCGGCGAGCCACTCGGCCCGACGAACGGCCCGGCAGAAAGGGTCCCAGTCGGCGACCCGACGCGGCGGCCGGCCGGCCTCCAGCACGGCCGACAGGACCGGCTCGCTCCCGCCCCACTGCGCCTGAAAGCAGTCCTCGCGGCCGTCCGGCCGCCGCCGGACGAGTAGCCCCGGCTCAGCCACGCGGGTCACCGATGGGTCCCATCGGGCGGTCTGGCCCCGGCATCGGACAAAAACTTCCGGGCGCGTCGACAGGTAGTGTTCACGTTAGGATCCAATCCAGCAAGAAAGCCCCCGCTCGCTCGGCTATTCCGACTCGCTGTCTCCGGAAATCAGGGATTTCCGGGATGACGAAAGACCGCGTGGCGGTCTTTCGGACCACGCTCCTCACTCGCGTCGCTCGTTGCGGTGCTTGCGTCGTCTCGGGGGCCTCACCACGCAGATCATCTCGACTAAACATGACCCGTATCTGCACCCGGCCGGACCGGTCCGCACACCGCTCCTCTTCGAATAAGTGACAAAGATCCTAAGTTACTCGTGGCCGTATGCTCGTATATGACCGGGGAATGGGTCTACGGAGCCATCTTCGTGCTCTCGCTGCTCCATCTGCTGGCGCTGGCCTACGCCTACCGGAACCGTCCGGGTGCTGGCGAGGAGGAGTGCGCGCCCGGCAGAGACGCGGCGGCCACCAGTGGGGCGACAGGCCACGCCCACGGCGAGGACGTGGAGTGTCCGGAGTGTGGCGCGGTCAACGGCCGCGGCTACCGGTTCTGCCGGCGCTGTGTGGCCGAACTCCCCGGGGGAGTGTCCTTCCTCGAGCAGTCGACGCGGGCGGAGAGTCGCCGGACGCTGTGAGCAGCGGACGGGCGCCGCACCCCGCAGGCTTATAGGCGCTGCGGCCTCCGCGTGGTGTGTATGGAGTACGCGCTGGCCATCGAGAACGCCCCGGAGTCGGTCCCGGCCGGGACCGGAGTCCTGCTCGTGCACCCGAGTACGGCACAGACCGACCGGATCGACACCGACTTCCTGAGGACCGACACCGACCACCTGCTGGTGGTCTCGACGCGGACGACGGCCCGCGAGGTCGAACAGAAGCTCGAACACTACGAGGTCGACGAGGACAGCGCCACCATCCTCGACGCCATCTCCGTCGAGCGGGGGTACACCCGCCGCCAGAGCGACCGCGTCCAGTACGTCTCGGCCCCGGACAACCTCGACGCCATCGTCGACCGCGTCGAGGAGTTTCTCGCCTCCCACGAGGGGAAACTCCGGGTCAGCGTCGACTCGATCACCGAGATGGTCTACTACGCCGACGAGGAGCGGGCCGTCGCGGCCGTCGAGGACCTGCTCGCGCTGCTCGCGGAGTACGACGCCGTCGGCCTCTTCCATCTCGCCCGCGGCGTCCACGAGGACGACACCGTCGCCTCCTTCAGCGAGCTGTTCGACGGCGTCGTCGAACTCGACGAGGACGGCGCCGTGACCGCCCGGTTCTGAGCGTCCAGGGTAGCCGCCGCCACCCCCGCGGTCGCTGCGTCACTGCCGCCCTCGCGGTCGC